>JARRMU010000062.1:0-11400 GCA_037385645.1 Gemmatimonadales bacterium | reverse complement strand
GCGCCACGCTTGAAGAACGCGGAGACGGTCACCCGACTCCTCAAGGACCTCTATCCGCCGGAGATGAAATCAAGCGGCTCTGGAGGAAGCGTCGTGCTTTGGCTGTACGTGAGCGAGGAGGGCACGGTCGAGACGAGCGTGGTACAGGCAAGCAGCGGCCACGACAGACTCGATGCGATCGCGCAGGAGGTCGCCAAACGCATGGTGTTCACTCCGGCCATGACCCGGGACAAGCGGACCGCCGTCTGGCTCGCCCAGCGGCTCGACTTCGCCGTTGCCTGATGATCAGCGGCAAACCATAATACCGGGGCCCGCGGTCCCCGGTTTTGGCAGGGGTAAGCAGCTCGCCCCTGTGATAGATGCCCCCCGGGCAGAATCGCCCGGGGGCTTGCAGTGCATCCACGAGAGCGGGAAGCCTAGTCGAGCGGGCTTGATCCCAGCGTGCGGAGCCGCTCGGCCTGACGGCGTGCCTCCTCCTCGGGGATTCCGCAGTGCCTCGCGACCCGCTGCACGAGCAACAACGCGGTCTCGACCTCCTCGGTAAGCACGACGTCCGCACCTAGCCGCTCGAGCGGCTCCGTGTCGATCAGATACCGGGCCCTGGCAATGATCGGGAGTGAGCGGTTGGCGAGCTTCGCCTGCTGGACGATGCGCTTGGCCGCTTCGGCATCGTTGATCGCCACCACGAGCAGCATCGCCTGGCGGACGCCCGCCCTCTCGAGCACCTCCGGCCTGCCCAGGTCTCCGTGGAACAGCGGCACGCCGCGAGCCTCGGCTTCGACGGCCGTCACCGGATTGAGGTCGACGATGCAATAGGGGTGGTTGAAGGCTCGGCAGACGCGCTCGAGGTACCTTCCGGTGAGACCATACCCACCGATGATGACGTGCTCCGGCCGACTGGCGGCCTCGTCGGCGCTCAATCCGGACGCCCCCTCCGGCAAGGCCGCCGCTGACGGCCCCAGTAGGCGGCGAACCGCCGTTTCGAGCTGCATCAGGAATGGGGTGGCGATCATGAGCAGAACCACGACGGCGAGAAACATCTGGTCCCCCGTCGTACCCATCCCGGCCGGCGAGAGACCGTACTCGCGTCCTGTGTCGTGAAGAACGAGGGAGAACTCGCCGATCTGTGCGAGGCCGAGGGCCACGAACACGGCCATCCAAGATGGATAGCGAAGGGCGCGGACGCTGGCCGCGGTCACGATGCTCTTGATCGTGACGACGCCGAGCGCCGCACCGAGGAGCAGCCACGGCTCCTGCGCCGCCACGCGGACGTCGAGCAGCATCCCGACGGAGACGAAGAAGACGGCGTTGAAGACCGTCCGAAGGGGAACGATCTCCCCCACGGCATGCTCCCGGAAGCGGCTTCCGCTCACCGCCAGCCCGGCCAGAAACGCGCCGAGCGCGAGGCTGACGCCGGCCAGGCTCGCCATCCAGGCGATGCCGAAGCAGATCACGACGACGACGAGGAGAAAGAGCTCCTGGCTCTGGAGCCGCGCCACCCGGTCGAGGATCGGGGGAACGACCCTTCGAGCGGCTTCGATGACGATCCCGATGATGAGCAAGCCCTCGAAGAGGGCGAGCAGGACGGCCCCGAGCGAGCCGCTGCGGCTGCCGAGGAGGGGGATAGTCAGGACCATCACCACGATGGACAGGTCCTGGAAGATGAGGATGCCGACCGAGATCTGGCCGGCCGGCGTATCGATGTGAGCTCTCTCCGAGAGCAGCTTGAGAACGATCGCCGTGCTGCTCAGGGCAACCAGGTAGCCCGTGTACACTCCCAGGGGCCAATCGACTCCGAGCAGGGCGAGCAGAAGCGCCACCAGCCCCACGGTGGCCGCCACCTGGAGTCCCCCGCCGAGCAGGATGTAGCGCCGGATGCGGGAGAGCCTCTCCACGCTGAATTCGACCCCGATCGTGAACAGAAGGAGGATGACTCCCACCTCTGCGGTGCTCGAGATGAGGTCGATGTCCCGCACGAAGCCGAGCGCGTAGGGCCCGATGAGGACGCCGGTGAGGAGAAAGCCGACGATAGGAGGGAGCCTCAGACGCTGGCAAACGTAGACGAGAAAAGTACCTACCGCGAAGATCGCGATCATCTCGCGCAGGAACGGCAGTTCGCCGGCCGGGGCGGCCAGAGGCATGGCGGTGATCAAGGAGGTCCCGCTTCCAGACCGCTCGGCATCGGGCCCTAGCGCTGCGGCTCGACGACGACCTTGAGCGAGTCCCCGCCCTGGATCACCATGTCGAACCCCCGCTGCGTTTCGGCGAGGCCGAGGCGGTGGGTCACCATGCCAGCCACGTCCACGCGTCGGTGCGCGATCAGCTCGAGCGCCCTCCGCATATCGTCCGGCGGGCCCGCGTAGGAGTGGACGATGTGGGTGCCGTTCGCCCACACATCGAGGAGCGGTAGCTCCAGGGTGACGCCCGGATCGGCCGGCGCGTACCACATCAACGTCCCGCCTCTGTCCACGCAGTCGAGCGCCTGCCGGATCGCCGGCAGGGCTCCCGTGCACACGAACACCCGCTCGGCCAGCCGGCCCTCGTTGGCCTCGCGTATGCCGGCTGCCACATCCGAGGTCGCAGGTAGCGCGGTATCGGCGCCGAACCGGCCGGCCTCGGCCAGCCGGTGCTCGTCGATGTCGGTGGCGACGATAGGTCCCGCGCCGAAAGCCCGGGCGAGCTGAATGAACAGGATGCCGGAGATTCCGCTGCCCAGCACTGCCACGCTCTGCCCCGGCTCCAGCTTCGCCATCCTGAACGCCCTGACCGCGCAGGCCAGCGGCTCCACGAACGAAGCCTCCTCGAAGCTCACGTGCTCCGGCAGCTTGAAGGTGCCCCGATCCACATTGATCGCCGGTAGGCGGACCATCTCGGAGAAGCCGCCGGGGTCGAAATGGGTCGCCTTCAGTGTGTCGCAGACGCTGTGCCGGTCGGTGAGGCAGTAGCGGCAGGTGTTGCAGGGCACGTGGTGGGTGGTGACGACCCGGTCGCCGACCTCGAACTGCTCGACGCCGTCACCCACCTCTTCCACGACCCCCGCGACCTCGTGCCCCAGCACGATCGGGGCTTTGGGGACGCGGTACCACTCCATGATGTCGGAGCCGCAGATCCCGCTCGCCTCGATGCGAACGAGGAGCTCCCCGGGCCCGATCTCGGGCCGAGGTCGCTCCTCGAGTCTGATATCGTGGTTGTTGTAATAGACCGCGACACGCATCGTCGGCTCAGCGAGTGGCGGTGATGTCGCCGGACGCCACCGCACCGGGCCTGGCCGAAGCGCTCAAGCCGGCTGCGGCTCCAGCGCCGGCGAGCCTGCCTTTGCCTCCTGGTAGATCTCGAACGCCTCTTCCGCGCCGCGGTTCTCCTGCACGATCGACCGTACCGCCTTGATCATCCCGACCGGGCAATCGGACTGGAAGATGTTGCGGCCCATGTCCACGCCCGACGCGATCCAGTGCGGCGCGTCGTAGGCCATCTGGAGGGCGTCGCGCTCCGGCTGCTTTTTGCCGCCGGCGATCACGATCGGGACCGGCGTATTCCGCACGATCTCCTCGAAGCCCTCGCAGTAATACGTCTTCACCATATGGGCGCCGAGCTCTGCCGAGATCCGGCAGGCGAGGCCCAGGTAGCGGGCGTCACGGTTCATGTTCTTGCCCACCGCCGTCACCGCCAGCACGGGAATCCCGTGCTCCTGGCCGGCATCGATCAGCCTGGCCAGGTTGAGCAGCGTCTCCCGCTCCCCCTCCTCTCCCACGAAGATCGAGAGTGTGATGGCCGATGCGTTCAGCCGGATCGCGTCCTCGACCGCCACCGTGAGGCCCTCCTCGGAGAGCTCTCTCAGGATGCTAGTCCCGCCCGACATCCGAAGCACGATCGGGATGTCCGTCTCCGGCGGGATGCAGGAGCGCAAGACGCCCCGCGTCAGCATCAGCGAGTTGGCGTACGGCAGCAGGTCCTTAACGGTCTCGTATGGCTCTTCCAGGCCCGAGGTGGGCCCGAGGAAGTAGCCATGATCGATCGCCAGCATCAGCGTCCGGCCCGTCTCCGGCCGAAAGATCCGGCTCAGCCGGTTCTTCATTCCCCAATCCATCTCGTCAGTCCTCCATATCCGGCGAGTACTCGCCCTTTCTCGCGGCAGCCGTGAGCTTGGCCCGCTTGTAGAACGCCTCCTTCGCCGCCTCCACGTTCGCCTCTTTGCCGCCCCAAACCGCCAACGGCGAGGCCTGGAGACCGCGTCCGTACGAGAAGGTGAGCTCCCACGGGCCGTGATCGACCAGCTCGTTCATCGCGTTCAGGTTCACCGTGGCTTCCACATCCGTCTGGCCGCCGGAGAGGAAGGCGATCCCCGGCACGGCCGCCGGCACCGTTCGCTTGAACGCCGTGACCGTCGCCTCGGCGACTTCCTCCGGCGAGGCGCGATCCGAGGCGTCCTTGCCGGAGAGCACCATGTTCGGCTTCAGAACCATCCCCTCGAGGATGATGCCCTGGGAATCGAGTTCGGCGAACACTCGATTCAGGGTGGCCTCGGTGACGTCGAAGCAGGCCTCGATGTCATGGTCTCCATCCATCAGAACCTCCGGCTCGACGATCGGGACCAGGTCGGCCTCCTGGGAAAGCGCGGCGTACCGCGCCAGGGCGTGCGCGTTCGCGTCGATGCAGTACTGGGTCGGAATCTCCTCGCCGATCGTGATCACGGCCCGCCACTTCGTGAACCGCGCCCCCAGCTCCCGATATTCGTTGAGCCGGCCTCGCAGGCCGTCGAGCCCGTCGGTGATCTTCTCGTCCGGTGAGTTGGCGAGCGGGTTCGTGCTCTTGTCGACCTTGATGCCGGGAATCACGTTCTCGCTCTCGATGATCTCGACGAACGACCGGCCATCGTCCGCCGACTGGCGGATCGTCTCGTCGAACAGGATCACGCCGCTGATGAACTCGCCGAAGCCTTGGGTGGTGAACAGGAGCTGGCGCCAGGCGCGCCGGTTATCCTCCGTGTTCTCGGCTCCGATGCTGGCCAAACGCTTGGCGATCGTGCCCGTGCTCTCGTCGGCGGCGAGGATTCCCCTTCCCGGCCCCACCATCTCCATGGCCGTCTCAATGAGGCTGACTACATCCATGTCGCGCTCCATCCTTGCGATGCAATGTCCGCTTTCGGGTTCGGGCTAAAGAGATTACTGCGGAGGAAAGAAAAGAAAAAGGCGGACCGGAACGCGACGGGTCCCCCGCTGTAGTTAGCTTCCATTGCATCGAAGGGTGAATACACATGGGGAACGTATGAAGATGAAGATCCACGTCACCGTATGGCCACTCGCTCTATCGGCTTTCGCTGTCGCTCTGGTGGCCACCACTGTGCAGCCGGCGTCTCTCCGAGCGCAGGGCACCGCGGTCGAGCTGGAGGCCGGAAGCCGCGTCGCGGACATAGAGGTCACCCCCGCCGCTCCACTGCGCGTGGGCATGGGCGATACGCTTGCCGTGAGCTTCGATTTCCTGGACGACCAGGGAACGCAGGTCCGAGGCTTCCGATGGGGCTTTCAGTTCTCGCCGCCCATAGTCGGTGCGAGGCCGGACCGGGTCCGTGGGCAGGGAGCCTTCGAGATCTGGGGGATGAAGCCGGGTCGCAGCTCCCTTCAGATCGGGGTGCTCGTCACCGATGAGGACGGGAACCCGTCGCCCGAGATCATCGAGCAGATCGAGGTGATGATCGAGGACTGGCCCGTCGCGCAGGTCGAGATCGAGCCGCCCCGCTTCGAGGCGTATGCCGGCACGAGCTTTCAGCTCACCGCCCGGGCGATTACGACCCGCGAGACGATCCACGCTACGGCCCGACCGCTGTGGCGATCCGAGACCCCGGATGTGGCCGCCGTGACCTCCACTGGAGTGGTGACCCTTCTCGGACCCGGCACCGCGCGCCTCACGGCGGGCGTCGGTGGCGCCTCGGATGAGATCGCCTTCGAGGTCGTCGAGAACCCGGTGACCGAGGTCCGCGTGAACCCAGCGGCCGGATCGGTTCGCACCGGAGACGTGCTTCGGTTCGAGATCGTTGCGCTCGACGCGGCCGGGCATCCGGTCTCGGACGCGGCACTCAGCTACGCGGTTCAGGCGATCCCATCCGCACCGACGCCCGGGGCCACGATCTACGAGGATGGCGTCTTCGTGGCGGAGCTCCCGGGCTCCTATCGGGTGTTCGCCTCCGCCGGCACGGCGAGCGCTTCCGCGGTCGTCGAGGTGGCACCGAGGCCGAAGCCAACCCCGGTCGAGCTGCTGGGAAGGGGAGACAACCTCGCCTCCGCCAGCAGCGACCTCTGGGTATTTACCGGCGTGGACGGCCGAGACTACGCCTACCTGGGAACGATGCCATCGGGAGGCGGCGAGCGCCTCTACGTTTGGGACGTAACGAATCCGACCGACGTGGTGCTCTCCGACTCGGTCGCGATCGACGCCCGCCGCGTCAACGACGTCAAGGTGAGCGATGACGCAACATGGGCGGTAGTCACCCGCGAGCAGAACAGCGCCCGCGGCAACGGGATCGTGGTCCTGGACCTCAGTGACCCGGGCCACCCCACGGTGCTTTCCGAGCTTACGGAGAACCTTACGGCCGGAGTCCACAACGTCTGGATCAACGGCGACGTCGTGTACGCCGTGAACGACGGCACGAACGCCCTGCACATCCTCGACCTGTCCGATCCCGCGAGCCCTGCGCACCTCGGCATCTGGGAAGTCCGGCCCGGAGAGGAGGACAAGACGCTCCACGACGTCTGGGCCCAGGACGGGCTGGCTTATCTCTCCTACTGGGATGACGGGCTCGTCATCCTCGACATCGGCGCCGGAATCAAGGGCGGCACGCCCACCGAGCCGCAGTTCGTCTCGCAGATCAAGTACCGGGTCGATCACGGCGAAGAGTACGGCAACACGCACACGGCCTTTCGCTACGGCGACTACGTCTTCGTGGGCGACGAGATCTTCGGCTGCAGCGCCTGCATCAACGGGCCCCGCGGCTACATTCACGTGATCGATGTCTCCGACATCGAGAATCCGGTCGAGGTCGCCAAGTACGAGGTGCCGGAGGCGGGCGCGCACAACGTCTGGGTCGAGAACGATATCCTCTACGTCGCCTACTACCAGAGCGGGCTGCGAATCGTGGACGTCTCCGGCGAGCTTCGAGGCGACCTCTACCGACAGGGCCGGGAGATCGGATCCTTTAGCACGGCCGGCACGGAAGAGGATGCCTACAAGCCCAACCAGGCGTTCGCCTGGGGACCGCAACCGTTCAAGGGAAACATCTTCGTGAGCGACAACAACAGCGGGCTGTGGGTGCTTCACCACGAGCCGCCGAGGACGCTGGTCCCGTAACTGCGGCCGGCTCGCGGGTGGTCGGGCGAACGGGCCTGAAGGCTCGAACGGGAGACCGCGGCTGAGCCGCGCCGCTTGTTGGGGCGCACGTCTCCGCACCAACGGACGTCAAGAAGAGAAGAGGGGTCAAGCTTGAATCAGCCTCCGGAGATGACGCGCGCTTTGAGCGCCATGAAGATCGTGGCTGCCGTTGCGGCGGCGCTCGCCACGCTCGCTATGGCGGCACTGGTCGTGCCCGGTCGCAGCGCGCTGGCACAGCCCGGGCACCCGAGCGAGAGTGCGAGACGCAACGTCGCGAGCTCGCCCGGCCAGGAGCCGGGGGCGAACTACTGGGTCTATGTGGCGAACGAGGCCTCCGACGCCGTCTCGCGCGTCCGCTTCGGCCCGGACGGCCTCGTCGTAGAGCGCTCCATCGAGGTCGGCATTCGCCCCGCGGACATCGACGGCGCCCACGGCGTTACCGTCTCGCCGGATGGGCTCTACTGGTACGTGTCGGTGGCCCATGGCACTCCTTTCGGCCAGGTGTGGAAGTACACGGCCGGCAGCGACCAGCTGGTGGGCAAGGCAACGGTCGGCATGTTCCCGGCCACGATGGCGGTGACGCCGGACGGCCTCTCGCTCTTCGTCGCCAACTTCAATCTGCACGGGAAGCCGGTTCCAAGCTCGGTCTCCGCGATCTTCGCCACGGGGATGCAGGAGCTGGCCAAGATCGAAACGTGCGTGAAGCCACACGGGAGCGCGATCAACCGTGCAGGCACCCTGCACTACTCCGCCTGCGTGGGGAGCGACGAGATCGTCGAGATCTCGGTGGACGACCTGACCGTAGCACGCCGGCTACTCATGACGCCCGGCGAGGAGCGGCTGCTGGCTTCCAGCGAGGAACCCTCGGAGGGAGCCGCCCGATGTAAGCCGACCTGGGTGGCGGTCGCTCCGGACGATCGGCAACTCTACGTGGCCTGCAACGGGAACCGGCAGGTGCTCGAGGTCGACGCAGGCGACCTGCGCGTCACCCGGCGCTTCCATACCGGGAAGGGCCCGTACAATCTCGCCGTCAGCGCGGATGGGAGGTACGTCGTGGCGACGCTCAAGGGTCAGGGCTCTGTGGCCATCATCGATCGCCGGAGCGGCGAGGAGCGGCAGGTCGACGCCTCGGAACCGGTCACCCACGGGGTCGTCGTCTCGCCCGATTCGCGGTACGCATTCGTCTCCAACGAGGCGATCGGCTCGACCCTCGGTACCCTCGACGTGATCGATCTCGAGCGGGCGGAGCGGGTGGCGAGCACGCCGCTGGCCCTCCAGCCCGGGGGCATCGCGTTCTGGAAGATGGAGTCGATCGCCGAAGGCACCTGAGCAGACAGTGCCTGAGAACCCGCCCGGCACCAAGCCGGAAGCCCAGCTCGACAACCCGCCGGAGATCGCACCGGGTGTCCGGGAGCTCGACCACACGGCCGACGTCGGAATCATCGTGACGGCGTCCGAGCCGGCCGAGCTGTTTCGGCGCGCCGCCCTCGGCATGGCCCGACTGATGCGGGAGACAGCCGGACCGGAGGAGGCAAGACCGGTGCGGTCCGTCGAGCGAGCCGTGGAGCTGCAGTCCGATTCGCTGGATCTCCTGCTTGTGAGCTGGTTGTCAGAGCTTCTCTACCTCGACGAGGTCGAAGGCTTCGTGTTCGAGGACGCCACCTTGGCGGAGTTGGGAGATGAAGGCCTGAGGGCGGCCGTCTTCGGACGGATCGAGCCGGATGTGCCCCATCGACAGCTCAAGGGTGTAACCTACCATGGCCTGCGCCTGGAGCGGGTCGTCGACGGCTGGCAGGCCCGCGTGATCTTCGACATCTGATCTTCGACGTCCGAGCGCCCCATGGCATCCCGACGCCGTGCGAAGTCATCTGAACGCCCCACGGCATCCCCACGCCGTGTTGAGAGATCCGAACAGCCTCTGAAGATGCGTCAGCTGGACGAGTACCGGTGGCTCATCCCCCGGCAGGGAAAGATGAGGGTGGACGGTCTCGTCTACGCGGACCACCGCCTGATGGAGAACATCCGCGGTGACGAAGCGATCCGTCAGGTGGCGAACGTCGCATGTCTTCCCGGCATCGTGGGCCGCTCGATCGGGATGCCCGACATCCACTGGGGCTACGGCTTCGCCATCGGCGGTGTCGCCGCCTTCGATCCGGCCGACGACGGAGTGGTCAGCCCGGGCGGTGTTGGCTACGACATCAACTGCGGCGTGCGCCTCCTCCGCTCAGACATCCGCGCGGAGGAGTTGAAACCCCGGATCGACGGGCTGATGAGCCAGATCATGCGCGACGTCCCGGCGGGCGTCGGCGCGGGCTACCGCGGATCCGGCCTCAGCGGAGGGGCCGTGAGGGACGTGTTGTCCAAGGGTGCGAAGTGGGCGGTCGAGCAGGGTTTCGGCACCCATGACGACCTGGAGCACATCGAGAGCGGTGGCACGCTCGAGGGCGCCGACCCCGATCGGGTCAGCAAGCGGGCCGTCGAGCGCGGCAGGGCTCAGGTCGGAACCGTCGGATCAGGCAATCACTTTATCGAGGTCGGCGTCGTGGCCGAGGTATACGATGCCACAGCCGCCGACAGCCTCGGTCTTCAGCCGGGGACGGTCACCGTCTTCATCCATTCGGGCTCCCGTGGACTCGGGCATCAGGTCTGTACGGACTACCTGGACGTCATGTTGAAGGCGACCCGCAAGTACGGGATCGACCTTCCCGACCGGCAGCTGGCGTGCGCGCCGCTCGCTTCCCCCGAGGCCGAAGACTACTTCGCCGCGATGTACGCGGCCGCCAACTACGCCTTCGCCAACCGGCAGATGATGTCCCACCGCGTGCGTGAGGCGTTCGCGCGCATCTTCGGGCGCCCGTGGGAGACGCTCGGCTTGAGGCTCGTCTACGATGTGGCCCACAACAACGCCAAGTGGGAATCCCACGAAGTGGAGGGCCGCCCGCGCCGACTCTGCGTGCACCGGAAGGGAGCGACTCGAGCCTTTCCGCCGGGACACCCCGATGTACCGGACGCGTACAGGGACATCGGCCAACCCGTGTTCATTCCGGGCGACATGGCCCGCTACTCTTATGTGCTGGTGGGTACGGACGGCGCGTACTCGGAGACGTTCGGATCGACCTGCCACGGCGCCGGACGCCGCATGAGCCGACGCCAGGCCAAGAAGTCGGTTCGCGGCCGCAACCTCAGGAAGGAGTTCGAGGAGCTCGGCATCGAAGTCCGTGCTTCCTCGTTCGCCACGGTGGCGGAGGAGATCCCGGAGGCCTACAAGGATGTGGCGGATGTCGTGGACGTCGTCGATCGAGCAGGAATCGGACGAAAGGTCGTGCGACTCAAGCCGCTGGGGGTCCTTAAGGGCTGAGGCCGATTCGCTCCGTCAGAGCGTCGAAACGGGGATCGGACCGCAAGTTCTCGTAGGCCGGATCGACCCGGAGGAAGACGAGCACCCAGCATCGCTCCTCGAGAGCCTTCTCCAGCCACTCGAAGGCTTCGTCCGCCTCCCCAAGGGCGGCGTGGACGAGTGCCCGGTAGTCGGGAAAGATCGGCGCCCGCTTGGCGCGTTGCTCGAGCCGCTCGTGCACCTCGCGAGCTTCCTCCCTTCGCCCGGCCAGCGCATGCGCCTGGGCGAGCAGGGCCACCAGCCCGGGGTGCTCGCCGATCCGCCCGATCCACTCCTCGTAGAGCTCGACCGCGTCGTCGTGCCGTCCCGCCTGGACATAGGCCGGCCCCAAGAACCAGGGAACGATGACGAAGTCCGGATCCATCGCCACCACCCCCTCGTAGCGCTCGACCGCCTTCTCGTACTCGCCCAGGAAGTAATTGGACCAACCGAGGCCGACCGTCACCGAGAGTGAGAGTGGATCCAGGTCGTGAGCTCGCTGCAGCGCTTCCTTGGCCTGTTCCAGGCGTCCCATCGCCATCAGGTACTCGCCGTACCAGTGATGCACGGTCGGATAGCGAGGGTTCAGCTCGATGGCGCGCTGGAATTCCGTCTCCGCTCCCGGAAAATCCCACTCGTACATGAACTTGGCATAAGCCCGC
>JARRMU010000061.1:0-13091 GCA_037385645.1 Gemmatimonadales bacterium | reverse complement strand
CGTACCATGTCCTCGAGCTGGACCACGAGTCCCTTGTCCCCGAACGCATCCGCTTGTTCGGCCCGCTCCGAATAGTCGACGACCGCCTGCCGCTCCGCCGCCAGCACCGCCTCGACCATCTGCTTGTTGGTGGCGGCAGGCGGTACCGGCTCGGCCACGGTCGTGGGCTCACCGCCCAAGGCGACGATCTTGTTGGCCAGGAACTGGGCGTGCCCCTGCTCGTCCGCCACTTCGGCGAGGAAGAAGCCGGCGAGCTGTGGGCGATAGGGACCCGTGACCTTGGCCGCGTAGGTGATGTACTGGGTGATGGCGCTCAACTCTCCTGCCAGGTCCTTGTTCAGATTCTCGATCAGCGTCTCTTTATCCATGCTTCGACTCCTTTATCATGAATATCGCCAGCCCGGTGCTGCGCGATCACGGCGGGTAGGGGTAGCCCGCCGCCAGCGCTGCCCTGAGCGCTTCGTCGTGGCCGTAGATGTCATCGTAGAACGAAACCGTCCCGTTCGCGCCGGCCAACACGGTCGTGTAGAAGATGACGACGGGAAACGGATTCTCCAAGACCACCCGCGTCGGCTGACCGCCGTTCATCGCCGCGATGATCCTGTCGCGGCTCCACCCTCCCGGCTCGTCGCGCATCACCCACTCGGCCAGCCCGACGGGATCCTCGACCCTGATGCAGCCGTGGCTGAAATCGCGCCGCGTGCGCGCGAACAGCTGCGTCGCCGGCGTGCTGTGGAGGTAGACGGCCGCGTTGTTGGGGAAGATGAACTTGACCAGGCCGAGCGAGTTCTTCGGCCCGGGCCGCTGGCGGAGCTTCAGCTGCCCCGACCCCAGCTTGTCGATGTTGGCCTCCGTGGCGGGAAGCGCCTGGACGTCGTTTCCGAACCGCGCCGGAACTCGAGCCAGCGCATGTCCTCCATGAACACCGGGGTCTGCTTGTTCAGCGACTTGCCGACGACGACCCGCATGTTGGCCGCCGGCATGCCTGTTTCCTGAGCCGGATCGAGCGCCCAGAGCCGGAACGCGGGGACGTTGACGGCGATGAACCGGGTCTCGCTCAGGTCCGGCAGCCAGCGCGTGCGCTCCATCGCAAGCTCGATCTGCTCGACGCGGTGCTGGAACGGCACGTTGAGCGACTCGAACGTAGCGGGCCCGACGATCCCATCGACCGTCCGCCCGTGCCGGGCCTGAAACCGCTTGACCGCGTCGACGATATCGCCTTCGTATCGGGTCGAGCCACCGGGATCCTCCGACGACGCATCCAGATCGCCGGTGGCGATGAGCAGCCGGCGGAGCTGCGGAAGTCCTGCGTAGCTGTCGCCCTCCTCGAGGACATCGACGACGGGGACCGGTTGCAGCGAGGGCTCCGCGGCCAACCGGTGGTAACGGGCCAGGGCCTGTTCGAGGAGCTCGTACTCGAGGAACCGCGGCTTCACCTCGTCGATCAGATCCTCGATGCGGCCTTCGGCGACCGCCACGCGCACCAGCGCAGGCAGATCGTACTTCTTCGGCTCGATGTTGAACCCCATGTTCAGATTGGTGGGGTTCACCCTGCCGATGTGCAGATCTGAGATGTGCCGGAAGAATCCTACCGTGATCGCCACATCAATCAATGCCAGAAGATCCGGCGGGGGATCGGGATCCGACTCGAGTGCCAGCGCGAGGCTGTCCAGCCTGATCGCATCGTAGTCCTCCGGATGCAACCCGTGCTCCCCGGCGGCCATCAGCTGATCGATGACCACCCGGGCCGAATGGCCCAGGCCTCCGTCTTCGAACCAGGCCAGACCGTAGTCGATCGGGCGGTAGAAGCTCTCCAGCTCGTCCTGGTAGTAGGGAAAGTTCGGCCAGCGGAGATATGGGTGGCTTGCCTGTTCGACGGTACGCTCGACGGTAGCACGGATGAGCTCCTGATCGGAGCTCTGCGCCCGGGCGGTCAGAGGCGACAGTCCTGCCGCGGATACCAACGCGAGACCGAGCGCCATCCTGGTGTGATTCAACGTCCGAACCTCTCTTTGCCGGTGGGTTGCAGGGATTGATCACAGGTGCCCGTCGCAGGTGCTCGGCTCGACGAGAGCTGGCGAGACCGCAGATCACATTAGTCCTAATAGAGAACCTGCTCCGCCGGGTCAAACGCGATGCCGATCCGACCGAGCACCCACCCGGACTTCGCGTTGCGGAACCTCGGGGCAACTTGGGGCGTAAGCCGGATCAGTATGTGTCTCGCACCCGGATCGTACCCCAGAACAAGCGACGTACGAGTGATCGATTGACGACCCTTGCCCGGTCGCTGGTCCTCGGCGCCATCGTGACCGGCGTCTCGGCCGGCGCCGCGTCTGCCAACGTGGAGACGGCCCCCGGACCGCCGGCGAGCTTCGCCTCGGAGCGAGCCACCTTCTCCGTCCGCTTCCGGGATATCGTCAACCCCTACCGCGTCTTTCTCATGACCGCGGTCCCCGGAGAACGCGTTCACCTCGAGGTCGTCGATGGCTCCTCACTCCGAGGCCGCTACTCCCTCGAAGCCGACGCGGGAACGGTCGAGCGACTCTCCGACGACGCGTGGGCGTGGCGTGCACCGGCGCAACAAGGGACTTACCGGGTCGTCATCCGCCGCCAGGCCACGTCGGGCAGCGGGAACGCCGGCGGGGGACGGCCCTCGGCCGGAGATGCCATCACGCTGAACGCCGTCGTCATGGTGCCGATGGAGATGCTCGAGCGCGGCGCGGTGAACGGCTACCGGGTCGGTGACTTCCCGCATAAGCCCTACCGGGACCTGCCTCAGTATCTGCCGCCGCGGGGATTCATCCCGCTGACTCCGGCTGGCGATCTTCAGGTCAGCCCCCACTTCACACTGGCCCAATTCCCCTGCAAGGGGCCGCCGGGCTTTCCGAAGTACGTCGTGCTGAGCGAGAAGCTGCTCCTCAAGCTCGAGCTGCTGCTGGAGCGGGCCAACCAGGCCGGGGTCGAGGCACCGACCTTTCAGGTGCTGAGCGGATTCCGCTCGCCCTGGTACAATGCCAACATCGGCCGGCCGCGCTACAGCCGGCACATCTACGGTGACGCCGCCGACATCTACGTGGACAACGACGCGGACGGCCGGATGGACGACCTGAACGGGGACGGCCGGATCGACCTCGCCGACGCCACCGTGCTGCACCGTCTGGTGGAGGAGATGGACGGGGCGGCCAAGACGGCCCATCTGATCGGCGGTCTCGGGCAGTACCCGACAACGCCGAACCACGGCCCGTTCATCCACGTCGACACGCGGGAGTACCGCGCCCGCTGGTAAGCGGCCCTTTAGGGAACGCCGAAGAGCGTCCTGCCCTCGTCGTCGAAGATGCCGAGGTTCGCCGTCTCGGCGGGAGGCACGTCGATCCCGTACCTCAGCCTGCCTTGCGAGTCGTAGATCACCATGCCCAGGCTCAGGGGCCTCGAGTAGAGCTGAGCGCCGCGCTCGCCCCCGTAGGGGAGGCCGATGCTGGCCGTGCCCTCGGAGTCCAGTGCGGCCACCACCCTGGTCTCGCCCTCCGGGCTGTAGAGTCCGAAGGAGACTTCCCGGCCGGGCCAGTTGATCCGTGCTCGCGTCGACCCGAAGCGGTCGCGCAGCGACAGGCCGCCGGAGGCATCCGACGTCTCGAGATCCACGAGCAACGACCCGTTGGCACCTCTCACGAAGAAGAGGCCCTCGGTGAGCTGCGACTGGAACGTATGGCCCACCCGCTGGAGGGTGAGAAGCGGGACGGCGTCCTGGACGCCGAGCCAGATGCTCTCGATGTCCTGCGCCGCCTGGTACATGGCCAGGCGCGGCATCCCGTCCTCGTTCAGGCCGAACTCGGCACGCACGTTCCCGGAACCGTCGCGAACCACGAACCTCTCTGCCTCGATCGTTCGTGCCGGACGGGCCTGCGCCATCAGCACGGCGCCCGCCACGGCGACGAGGCCGGTGTAGACGATCAGGCGCAGTCGGCGGTTCTGCCTTTCCAGTCGCCGCAGCCGGCTCTCGAGGTCACTCGCTTTCGTCATGGATATGGTCTCCGATCAGGTTGAAGTCATCTCTCGGGGGCGGGCCGATCTGGGTCCGGCCGCTTACTCGGCCGCCGCCACCGGGCTCTCGGCCATCAGGTACTTCTCCAAAAACATGAAGGCGATGGCGCGGTAGAGGTCCGAGTTCTCCTTCTTCCGGAAGCCGTGCCCCTCGTTCAGGGCCTTCATGTACCAGACTGGCATCAGGTTCCGGCGCACCGCGGTCACGACCTGGTCCGATTCGGTCACCGGCACTCTCGGGTCGTTTTGGCCCTGCGCGACCAACAGCGGGACGCGGATGCTCTCGGCGCTCCGGTTCGGGCTGATCCCGTCCAGGAAGGTCCGCATCTCGGGATCGCGCTCATCCCCGTACTCCACCCGCCTGGCGTCTCGCCGGTAATTCTGTGTGTTCTCGAGGAAAGTGACGAAGTTGCTGATCCCCACGATCTCCACGCCGGCGCGGAGCCGTTCGCTGTAGTGGACCAGGCTCGCCAGCACCATGTAGCCGCCGTAGCTGCCTCCGTACACGGCCACGCGCGACGCATCCAGGTCCGGCTGCTCGGCGATCCAGTCCAGCAGGGCGCCGATGTCGCGCACCGAGTTCTCCCTCAGCCGGCCGTTGTCGAGCTTCACGTACTCCTTCCCGTAGCCCGAGCTGCCGCGCACGTTCGGTGCGATGACCGCGGCTCCGAGCTCGTTGACCCACATCTGGAAGGTGCTGCTGAAGCCGGGTCGGTACTGGCTCTCGGGGCCGCCGTGGATCGAGACGATGACAGGGTGGGGACCCGGGGTCCGAGGCCGATAGACGAAGGCCGGGATCAGGTCCGGCCCGCCGCTTCCCGAGTCGAACGTCGGGTAGTGGATGAGCTCCGGCTCGACGAAAGACTTCCGGCTGAGGCCGCCGATCTCGCTGTAGGTCCAGCGCGTCAGCTCCTCGGACTCGAGAACGCCCTCGCCCAGCTCCAGCGTGTAAACGTCCGATGGGCTGTCCGCGGTGCTGATCGTCATCGCCAGCCGCCGTCCGTCCGGGCTGAACTCGATCCCGTAGACGCGTCCGAGCGGTACTTCTGGGACCGGGGCGTATTGGCGCGCCGCCGGATCCATCAGGTAGAGCCGAGAGCGACCGTCCTCGTTGACCGTGAAGGCCGCCCGCCGGCCGTCCTCGCTTAGCGCGAACCCCTCGACGTCCCAGTCGATGTCGGACGTGATCGGCTCGATCGCTCCAGTCTCGAGGTCCACGTACGCCAGGCGGTTGAACTCGGAGTCACGGTCGGTCGAGAGGAAGGCGCCCCTGCCATCCGGCGCGAAGCGGGGCGAGATGCCGGAGTAGTTGCCGGGCGCCTGATCGCCGCCAGCGACGAGCCGCACGTCGCCGCTCATGACGTCCACGACCCAGATGCGCGAGTCCGTGATGCTCACGTACTGGACGCCGAGTACCCGCCGGTTCTCCGCGTCCCAGTCGGCCGGTCCCCAGTACGCGCCGTCGGGCGCCTCGACCAGGATGTTGGACGAGCTCGTGTCCGCCACCTCCATGATCCACACATCGTTCGAGCGACCGTTCCTGCGCGTGCTGCGGAACGCGAGCCACTTGCCGTTTCGGCTGAACTCGGGCGCTCCGTTGCGCGACACCCCATCGGTCAGACGCCTGTACTCGGCCGTCCGCGGATCGAAGAGGAAGAGCTGGTAGAACTCGGCGCCGCCCTCATCCATGCCGAAGAGCAGCTCGCCCGTCTCCGGCCGCTTCACCGCACCCGTGATCGGCTCGGACAGGAACGTGAGCTGGGTGCGCGCTCCGCGCGGCATGTCCACCCGATGCAGTTGACTCGTCTCCCCGAAGCGGGTGGATATGTACATCGCTCGTCCATCCTGGTCCCAGGCCGCGAACGAAGCGCTACGGACGTTCTCGTAGCGTCGCAGCCGGTCGCCGAGACTTGCGGGGATGGCGGGCACGTCGTCGAGGACCACGTTTCCGTCGTTCACCCGGCGGACCCGAGGGACCTCCTGCAGGGCGGCCTCTTGAGCGGCGAGGGTGGAAGCGAGAGCCGCCGGCGCGGAGGCGACGAGCAGGGGCAGGAGGGCCGCCGTTAGCCATCCCGAACCGGGATGACCGGCTTGATTGCGAGACATTGCACTCCTCCCAGAGCGTCGATTCTGACCCGGTACTGCCCCGAAGATACAGGGGCTGGCGCTTCCGTGCCCGGTCCGTACGTTGTGGCAGCCTCGAGTGCGGATGAGGCCGGCTGCGTGGGAGCGAGACCCAGGACCGACGTGGCGTCACCACGAACCACGATGACACCAGAATCGTTGCGAGATGATAGATATCGACGGCCATAGCCTGACGATCGAGGATATCGAGCGCGTCGCCCGCGCCGACGAGGGGGTGGCCGCGCTCGCGGACACCGTGAAAGCGTCGATGAGCCGGAGCCAGGGATGGCTCCAGGGCGTGGTGGACCGCGACGAACTCACCGTGTACGGCGTGAACACGGGCTTTGGACCGCTGGCGACGAAGCGGATCCGGCCTGGGGAGACTCGCCGGCTCTCCCGCAACCTCGTGCTGAACTGTGCAGCGGGAGTCGGTGATTCCCTCCCCCACGAGATCGTCCGCGCGATGATGCTGATCCGGGCCAACTCTCTGGCCAAGGGACTCTCCGGCGTGAGGCCGGAGGTGGCCGGGACGCTGGTGGAGATGCTGAACCGGGGCGTGACGCCCGACGTGCCGGCCAAGGGCTCGCTGGGAGCCAGCGGCGACCTCGCTCCGCAGGCGCATGTGGCGGCCGTCCTCATCGCCGAGCCCGAGGGCGAGGATGGCGACGACAGCGGCTACAGCGGCTACGCCTGGTACGAAGGAGAGCGCCTGACCGGCGCCGAGGCGATGCGACGAGCGGGACTCCAGCGGATCCGGCCCGAGCCGAAGGACGGGCTGGCTCTGACGAACGGCATGGACTTCATGCTTGGGACCGCCGCCCTGGCGCTGGCCGACGCCGAGAGCGTGCTCGAGCACGCGGCGATCTCCGCCTCCCTAAGTCTCGAGGCCGTCTGCGCGCTGTCGTCGGCCTACCACCCCGCCCTTCACGAAGCCGCCGGCCAGCCCGGACAGATCCGGATCGCCGCACGGCTCCTCGCCCTGCTCGAGGGCAGCAGCCTGATCGACACCGAGCCCGAGCGGGTGCAGGATGCCTACAGCCTCCGTTGCATCCCGCAGGCCCTCGGCCCCGCGAGCGATGTCGTCGCGTTCCTGCGAAAGCGGATCACCACGGCGATCAACGCGGCCAGCGACAACCCTCTCGTCTTCGTCGACCTGGAGGAGGAGCCGCGGACGATCTCCGGAGGGAACTTCCACGGCCAGGGGCCGGCGCTCTGGCTCGACATGCTCGGCATCGCCCTGGCGGACGTCGGGGGGATGGCGGAGCGACGCGTCTTCCGGCTCCTCACCCCCGAGCTGAGCGGCGGGCTTCCTCCGATGCTGGTCGAGAACGGCGGACTCGACAGCGGCCTCATGGTCGCCCAGTACACGGCAGCCGCGCTCGTGTCGGACAACAAGACGCTCGCCCACCCCGACAGCGTGGACTCGATTGCATCCAGTGCGAACCAGGAAGACCATGTGAGCATGGGCGCGAACGCCGCCCGCCACGCCCGGGAGATCGTGGCCAACGTCCGCACCGTGATCGCGATCGAGCTCATGACGGCGGCGCAGGCCATCGATCTCAGAAGGGACGGGCCCGCACGACTCGGCCGAGGCACCTCCGCCGTCTACCCCCTCATCAGGGAGCGCGTCTCCAAGCTGGAGCGGGACCGCGAGCTGACGCCGGACATCCAGGCGGTGGACGCGCTGATACGATCGGGCGCTCTCGTGGAAGCGGCGAACTCCGCGGTCGGCTAGACTTCGACATGACCGGGAACACGCTCGCCCGGACCGTCCGGGCACCGACCGGATCCGAGATCAGCTGCAAGGGCTGGCACCAGGAGGCCGCCCTACGAATGCTGATGAACAACCTCGACCCCGAGGTGGCCGAGGACCCTGACCAGCTCATCGTCTATGGCGGCGCCGGAAAGGCGGCGCGCAACTGGGAGTGCTACGAGGCGATCGTCCGGACGCTGCGGCGGCTGGAGAACGACGAGACGCTGCTCGTTCAGAGCGGAAAGCCCGTCGGCGTATTCCGGACGTACGAGGAGGCGCCCCGCGTCCTGATCGCCAACGCGCACCTGGTCCCGAAGTGGGCGACCTGGGATGAGTTCCGGCGGCTCGACGACCTCGGGCTCACGATGTTTGGCCAGATGACCGCCGGCTCCTGGATCTACATCGGCACGCAGGGGATCCTGCAGGGCACCTACGAGACCTTCGCGGAATGCGCGCGCCAGCACTTCGGCGGCTCCCTGAAGGGACGGCTGCTGGTGACAGCGGGACTCGGGGGCATGGGAGGCGCGCAGCCCCTGGCCACGACGATGAACGGGGGCGCCTTCCTGGGCGTCGAAGTCCGGGAGGAACGCATACGGCGCCGGCTCGAGACCGGCTACCTGGACCGCATGGCGACCGACCTGGATGAGGCCCTTGAGCTGACGCTGAGCGCACGCGAGCGCGGCGAAGCGCTCTCCGTCGGTCTGCTGGGCAACATCGCGGACGTGCTACCCCGGCTGGTCGAGCGCCGGATCGTGCCGGACGCCCTCACCGACCAGACCTCGGCGCACGACCTGAGGGTGGGCTACATCCCGCTCGGCCTCTCCCCCGAGGAGGCCGAGACCGAGCGGGAGCGGGACCCCGAGGGATACGAGGCGCGGGTGCTCGACTCCATGGTCATCCACGTACGCGCGATGCTGGATCTGCAGGAGGCGGGCGCCGTCACGTTCGACTACGGCAACAACATCCGGGGCCAGGTCGCCGACCTGCGCGGCATGGAGGAGGCGTTCCAGATCCCGGGGTTCGTGCCGGAGTTCATCCGGCCGCTTTTCTGCCGGGGCGCCGGCCCCTTCCGGTGGGCTGCCCTCTCTGGCCGGCCCGAGGACATCTACGAGACCGACCGAGCCGTGCTCGAGACGTTCCCCGAAAAGGAGAGCCTGCGCCGGTGGATCGAGAAGGCCGGCGAGCAGGTCCACTTCCAGGGCCTACCCGCCCGGATCTGCTGGCTCGAGTACGGCGAACGGGCGGAGATGGGACTTCGGTTCAACCACCTCGTGCGCACCGGAAAGGTCGAGGCGCCACTGGTCATCGGGCGCGACCACCTGGACGCGGGGTCGGTGGCCTCGCCGAACCGCGAGACCGAGGGGATGCGGGACGGGTCCGACGCGATCGCCGACTGGCCGCTGCTCAACGCGATGCTGAACACGGCTTGCGGCGCCAGCTGGGTCTCCATCCACCACGGCGGCGGCGTCGGGATCGGGTACGCGATCCATGCGGGGATGGTCTGCGTCGCGGACGGAACCGATACGGCGGATACGCGGCTGGAGCGCGTGCTCACGGCCGACCCGGGCACCGGCGTGATGCGTCACGCCGACGCGGGCTACGACCTGGCCGTCGAGACCGCCCGCGAGCGCGGCGTGGATCTGCCGATGATCGAGTGAGGGGACGCGACGGTCGATGGCGCCTGCAGGACCGCCGCGGCTACTGCGTCACCCGGTCGGGTCCCGCTACCGATCCTTCAGGATGACCGCGATTCGGCTGTTGTCGTAGTCGTAGCCGGAGCGGAACGTGCCCTGGACCTTGAGGCTCGTGCCGTCGCGCGGAGCGCCTCGCTCAGAGAGGATGACCATGATCGTGCCCGTGTTGTCGGACAGCTCGTACGCGCCGCTCATGATCGGGCCGCCTCGGGTGACGACGCCATGGACCTGAACCGTCTGGCCGTTGTAGCGGCCCGGGTCCTCGAGGAGATCCCTGATCTTGAGGCTCGAGGCGCAGCCGGCCTGCAGGACAGCGATCGCGACCACCGCCGCCACGAGACCGACCCTCAGCCGCACGCCCATTCCGCGATTGCGGCGCCGGCCAGCGGCCTTCGTCGTTTCGCGCTTCATCTCGAGCCTCCTCTCTCCATGCCCCGGATGACGATCCGATGCCTGTCCTTCGCAACATAGGCGAACTTGCCACCTGCCGCGCCGACGGCGGTCAGGCCGAGATCCACGCCGTCAGTGAGGCCGCGCTCGCCTGGCGGGACGGTCAGATCCTCTGGCTCGGGCCCGAGGCCGACCTCCCGTTCGAGCCCGGCGTGGAAGAGAGCTTCGACGCCGGAGGCCGGCTCGTGGTCCCAGGGCTCGTCGACTGCCATACCCACCTCGCGTTTGCCGGCTGGAGAGCCGGCGAATTCGAGCAGCGCATCCTCGGCCGCTCCTATCTGGAGATCGCCGAGGCCGGCGGCGGGATCCTCTCCACCGTCAGGGCGACCCGCGCGGCGAGCCGGGAGGATCTCCAAGCGCGCTCCCGCCTCTTCTTGGACGAGATGCTCGCCCTCGGCGTCACGACGGTCGAGTGCAAGAGCGGCTACGGCCTCTCGCTGGAGGAAGAGCTGAAGCAGCTCGAGGTCTACCGCCGGCTCGCCGAGGCGGGGCCCGTCCGCATCGTCCCGACGCTCCTCGCCGCCCACGTCGTCCCCCCCGAGTACCGCGAGAACCGGGACGGCTACGTGAACCTGGTCGTCGAGGAGATCATCCCGCGCGCCGCCGCGGAAGGGCTCGCCCGCTGCTGCGACGTCTTCCTGGAGCGGTCCGCTTTCACCTGGGAGGAGGCGCGCCGGATCCTCGAGGCCGGGAACGACGCCGGTCTCCTCGGCAAGCTGCACGCCGACCAGCTCACCGACGGCGGCGGCGCCGGGCTGGCGGCGGAGGCGGGAGCCGTCTCCGCCGATCACCTCGAGTGCATCTCCGAAGGAGGAATCCGGGCGCTCGCCGAGGCCGGCGTGGTGGCCGTAAGCCTGCCGATCGCCACGCTCTACCTGAACCAGGAGCCGATGCCGGCCCGCCGCTTGATCGACGCGGGTGCCGCCGTCGCCGTGGCCACCGACTTCAATCCCGGCTCGGCGCCGAGCTACCACCTGCCGTTCGCGATGACCCTCGCCTGCAACCTCCAGCGCATGACGCCCGCCGAGGTCCTCAAGGGCGCGACGATCTACGCGGCCCGGGCGATCGGGCTGGAAGATCGGGTCGGGTCGCTCGAGCCGGGGAAGGCCGCGGACTTCGCGGTCATCGACGCGCCCGACGTCGACCACTGGCTGTATCACCTGCGGCCCAACGCCTGCGTGGCAACGGTCATCGGGGGAGACCTAAGGTCCGGAAGCCTGTCAGCGTAGCCGCGGCCCGCGAGGCTAGCTGCGATCGACAGGCTGCATCGCGCCCTGAAGCTCGCCGGCCTCCGCCGGAGGCCGCGTCGCCAGCGACACCACGACCGTAGCCGCCAGCGCCAGGAGGAACGCCGGGACCAACTCGTACATCCGCGCTTTCAGGGCCGGCACGAGGTACCAGATGACCGTCGTCGCCGTGCCCGTGAGGATCCCGGCGATCACGCCCGCCCTCGTCGTCCGGCGCCAGAACAGGGCGAGGATCGAGGTGGGACCCAAGGAGGCGCCGAGCCCGGCCCAGGCGAACAGAACCAGCCAGAAGACGAGCTGATCGGCCGCGAGCCCGAACCCCACGGCCAGCACGACCAACGCGACCACCGTCGCGCGGCTCAGCCGGACCAGACGTCGCTGCGGAACCGTCTGCCCGCGGCGGAAGACCTTCTCGTAGAGGTCCCGTACGACGGCGGAAGCCGCCACGAGCAGCTGTGAATCGGCCGTCGACATGATCGCCGCGAAGATCGACGCCACGACCACCCCGAACAGCACCGGCGGCAGGTGCTGTTGCGCCAGGAGCGGATAGAGGCTCTCCGTGTCGCCCTGAGGCAGCATCGCCGCATCGGGGAAGTAGAGGCGGCCCACGAGGCCGGTAAACAGGGCGCCCCACGCCATGACGACGTTCCAGAGTGTCCCCACCACCGCCGAGTAGCGAAGCTGGGCCGGGTCGTCGATCGACATGTAACGCGCCAGGATGTGAGGGTTTCCCGGCGAGCCGAGGCCAATGCCCAGAAACCCTATCCCGGCTCCGACCGAGAGGGCGAACGGATCGACCAGAGCGGGATCGAGCGCCGCCAGCTCCCGCAGCACTACGTCGAGACCGCCGCGGTCGGCGATCGCGACTACCGGCAGCAGCACGAGGGCGAAGATCATGAAGCAGGCCTGGATCATGTCGGTGAGGCTCACCGCCAGGAAGCCGCCGAGCATCGTGTAGACGAGCACGATCCCGGCGGTGAGCAGCACGCCCATGGTGGGCGAGAGGCCGAAGCCCGCCGCGAAGGCCTTGCCGCCGCCGACGAACTGGCTCGCCACGTAGCCGACCATGAATAGGAGGATGACGACGACCAGCAGCGCACGAAGCGTTCCCCGCTCGTCCTCGAAGCGGGCCGCGTAGAAGTCCGGCACGGTGATGCAGTCGTCGCGGGCACTGAAACGGCGAAGGCGCGGCGCGTAGTAGAGGAAGAGGAAGACTTCGACGACGATGTATCCGACCACGGCCCACGTAGCCGATGGCCCCATGGCGTAGGCCATCCCGGTCACGCCGAGCAGGAGCCACGCGCTCCGGCCCGAGACGACGGCGGAGAGTGCGACGACGAACCGGTTCATCCGCCGCCCGCCGATAAAGAACTCCGCCACCCCCGCCGAGGAAAAGCGCGTGGCGTAGATCCCGATCGCCACGACGAGGACCAGGTAGGCGATGAACGCTCCCACCGCCCACGGACTGGCGGCCGGCATCAGCGCGCCGGCCTTCGGGGCTCCGGGGAGAGCATCAGCAGATCGGCTCGCGCGGCTCTGGCAGCCGGGAGTCCCCCATCAGCCGCCACCGCGGTGGGCGAGCACGACCGCCAGCAGGACGATCGCTACCGGCAGCGCGAACATCACGAGGTCGAAAGAGACCACCGGTCTACTTCCGGACGTTCATTGTGAAAGCGTACAGGGACTGAGCGTCTCGCCCAACTCAAACCCGGTTGCGGCTCGAAGAGTCACTGCAGCTCTTTGACGAGGGCCGCGATCGCCGACTCGAAACCGATCTCGCCG
>JARRMU010000060.1:0-12370 GCA_037385645.1 Gemmatimonadales bacterium | reverse complement strand
CCGAAGGCGCCGACCGGTTGAGCGAGCTGCTCCGCGAGTCGGAGGTCCAAGACGCCATCGCGAGGGGTGTCAACGAGACGATCGTGGAGTTCCTTCGCCGGCCGATCGTCAGCGTCCTCGGCAGCCCGGACGAGCCGCAGGTGGCGAGCGCGCGCGAAGCGATGGCGGAGTGGATCATACGCACGGCGCGCGATCCATCTGCCCGCGAGTTCCTTTTGGATCAGGCGGAGGAGACCGTGGCACGCGTCGGCGATCGCAGCTGGGCCGATGCCCTGCGCACCCTGCCGGCGGCACGCCTCGGGAGCTGGATCGCCTCCGCGCTGGGGACCGAGCCGGGTCGGCAGCTGATCGAAGCGGCGAGAGAACCGACGGTGCGGTGGGCTCTGACGCGGCCTATCGGACGGCCCGGCCATCTTCTGGGAGAGGACGCGGCCGCTCGGCTGGGTAACGCGCTGTCCCCGCACATCTGGAGCTGGATCACCCGTCAGGTCCCCGAGATCGCCTCGCGCGTGCACGTCGCGGAGAGGGTCGAGGAGAAGATCCGTGATTACCCGCTCGCTCAGCTCGAGAAGCTGGTCCGGTCGGTGACCGAGCAGGAGCTGAAGCTGATCGTGCGCCTCGGCTACGTCCTCGGTGGGGTCATCGGCACGATACTCGTGGGGATCACGGTCCTGATCGGCTGAGCTCGCTGCTCATGGGCCGATCCCGACGACGCTGATCGTCTCGTCGGCTCAGCTCGAGTTCTCGCGGGAACGGCGGTACATCTCGGCGGCCCGATCGGGCTGCTGCAGTCGGTCGTAGACGATGCCCATGACATAGTACGCGCGCGTGCTCGGCTTGAGCTCCACGGCCGTGCGCAGCGCATCGAGCGCCTCTTCCCAGCGCGCGAGGTAGTTGAACGACTCGCCGAGGTAGACGTGGGCCGCAGGGTTCTCGGGATCCAACTCGATCGCGCGCTGGAAGCCTTCCGCGGCATCCCTGTAGAGGCCCCGCCGGTAGTAGACGAGGCCGAGGTTGAGGTGGGCATCCACGCTCCCGGGCTCGAGACGCAGCGCCCGCCGAAGCTCGGATTCGGCCTCATCGTAGCGGCCGAGCACGCCGAGGACGGCACCCACGTTCGACAGGAGATGAACGTTCTCGGGATCGAGCTCGGCCGCCCCCCGGTACTCCTTGAGCGCCAACTCGGGCTCGCCCAGGCGGTCGTAGACGAAGCCGAGGTTGTTGCGCGCCTTGAGGTGACGCGGGTTGATGGCGAGGAGCTCGGCGTACGCGCGTGCGGCTTCTCGGAGCTTGCCCTCCTCGGCGAGATCCCTCGCCTTCCGGTACAGCTCCTCCTGCTGCTTCCTCCGCGATACCGGCCGGGGCTCCTCATCGGCGGCCGCTGCCGGCCCGTCGCTTTCCGACTCGCCCTCATCGGCCCGCTCGGCGCCGTTGGCGGACGCCCCATCCGAAGCCGGAGACGCGGCAGCGACAGCGGATGCCGCATCGGCGGCCTCGGGCTCGTCCGCGCCGGCCTCGGGCTCCTCCGCGCTTGCCTCGGGCTCCTCCGTGCCCGCCTCGGACCCCGTTTCCCCGACCTTCGGCTCCGCCTCCCCGGCCACGGGCGTGGCCTCCTCGGCGACGGTCCCGGAGTCTTCGTTCGGCGCCTTTCTCTTCTTCCTGTTGGCCAAGCTCAGTCCTCTGGGCTCTCCGCGACGCTTCGCGCCACCCATTCGATGTAGCTGTCGGATCCTCCGAGAACCGGAAGCACGATGAATTCCGGCTCCTCGTACGGATGCTGTGCACGGACCAAATCTTCCAGAGGCGCCGTGCGATCCCGGGTCGTCTTCAAGATCGCTAGCGCCTCGCCGGCCTCCTCGACGTTCTCCTTCCAGCGATATACGGAGGAGACGCCGTCCAGCACGTTCGCGCAGGCCGCGAGGCGATCCTCGACGACCCGACGTCCGATCTCGACCAGCGTCTCCCGGTCCGGACCTGTCACGAGCACAACCACGATCTCCCGGTCGCCGGTCATCAGCACGGGTCTGCCGGCATGTCGCGCCGAGCCTGCTCGTACACCTGCTCGATCCGATCCGCGTACCGCTCCACCACCACCTTCCGGCGGATCTTCTGGGTCGGGGTGAGCGTGCCCGCCTCGACCGTGAATGGCTCGTCCAACAGCATCACACGCTTCGGCCTCTCGTAACCGGAGAACTCCTGGAGCTCTCGATCCATATCCGCCAGAACGTGGCTCTCTGCCGTCGGATCTCCCGTGAGCTCCTCCGGACGGGAGAAGTCGAGCCCTTCGCCACGACCCCATTCAGCCAGCCGTTCGAACTCCGGCACGACGAGCGCGAGTATGAACTTGCGTCCGTCTCCCACCAGGACGACCTGATCCACGAGCCGGCTGCGTTTGATGGCCTCCTCGATCGGCTGAGGAGCTACGTTCTTGCCGTACGAGGTAACGATCAGCTCCTTCTTCCGGTCGGTGATCCGCAGGTAGCCGTCCTGATCCAGCTCGCCGATATCGCCCGTGTGAAGCCAGCCATCCGGCTCGATCGCCTCCCTCGTGGCCTCTTCGTCTCGGTAGTATCCCAGCATCACGTTTCGCCCGCGGCAGAGGATCTCTCCGTCGTCGGCTATGCGCACCTCAACGCCTTCGATCGGGGTCCCGACGGTGCCCAACCGGGGAGCCTCGATGGGGTTGACCGCGATGACGGGCGAGGATTCCGTGAGCCCGTAGCCCTCCAACACCGGCAAGCCGGCTGCCCAGAAGAACTTGGCGATCCGTGCCGAGAGGGGCGCGCTTCCGCTCACGAAGTATCGGATCCGTCCACCCGTACGGGCCTTCAGCTTCCGAAACACGAGCCGGTCGGCGATCCTGTACTGAAACGCCAACCACGGTCCGGGACTCCCTCCGGCCAGGAAGGCTTCGGCCGCGCGCTCGCCGACAGCCTTCGCCCACCAGAAGATCCGCTCCTTCGCTCGGCCCGCCGACGTCGCCGCCGCCACCGTGGCATCGTAGACCTTCTCGTAAAAGCGCGGGACCGCTGCCATGAAGGTGGGCCGCACCTCCAGCATGTCCCGCGGTACGGTTTCGACCGACTCCGCGAATGCGCGCGGCGCGCCGCAATGCCAGGTGCAGAAGTGTCCCGCGGTGCGCTCGAACACGTGTGACATCGGCAGCCAGGCCAACACCATGTCGGACCGCAGGAGGTGGAGCCGCCGGGAACCCATGACGGCGTTGCTGAAGAGGTTGTCGTGGGAGAGCATGACGCCCTTCGGCGGGCCTGTCGTTCCAGACGTATAGATCAGTGTGGCGAGCTCGCCGGGACTCGTCTTCCGCGCGTAGGCCTCGTATGCGTCGTGAAGGTGGGTCTCGCCCCGTCCGCGGCCCTCGAACGCCTCCCACGAGACGAGCTCGAACGGAACGTCGGCGGAGCCAACGGGATCAAACGGGACCACGTGCTTCAGGTCGGGCAGTTCGTGAGCCGCCTCGACCAGCTTGGCCAGTTGATCCGAGTCGGCCACGAAGGCGGCGCGAGCGCCGGCGTCCCTCAGTATGTAGGCAATCTGGTCGGCGGTCAGCGAATCATACACGGGAACGCTGACCACACCGGCCATGACCATGGCGAAATCGATCAGCGCCCACTCGTAGCGCGTGGCAGAGATGATCGCCGCCCGGTCACCGCGCTCGAGCCCGAGAGACCGGAGGGCCAGAGCGAGGTCGCGGACCGTCTCCGCGACCTGGTCATAGGTCCGAGGCTCCCACTCCGCTTCGCCACGCCGCACCAACAATGCCGTGCTGTCCCGATGCTCCCGAATGGAATCGAGGTAGAGGTCGACGAGCGTCCCTGGAGGAACCTCGGCCGCCGATCCACTCCGCCGTCCCCGGTGGACGTCGGTCTCAGCCGGCACTACGCCTCGCCTTCGGAGTCTTCGCCACGCAGCTGGGCCAGTGTGGTCCTGGCATAGTCGACGCGCTGCTCCACCTCGGTACCGCTCGGCTTGTCCGCATCGAGAAAGCGTTCGAGGTGCTCGACGGCGCTCGCGATTTCGCCGCGGTTCAGCTGAACGAAGGCGAGTCCGTAGTGGGCCGAAGCGCTGCCTGGCCTGTGCTCGAGCGCTCTCTCGTACATCTTCGCGGCATCGTCGGGCAGGCCCATCCGCGTCTGGACAACCGCCATCTGCTCCATCGATGCGACGTCGTCGGAACGCTCCTTGAGGGCGAGACGAAACGACGTGAGGGCGTCGTGCAGGCGATCCTGACGTGCCAGCTGCACACCCTCTTCGTAGTAGTCGGGCTTCTGTTTGAGGCTGTGGCTGTCGTCACCCCAGAACTTCCACCAGGCCATCTTCAGCTGCGCTTCTCGTCGGTTGGAGTAAGCAGATCGCTCGCGGCCTGCCAGCGGCCATGGCTCGCGACGAAACTAGATCCGGCCTCCTGGCACGGCAATCGGAGAGATGGCTCAGACGCGTCGGGCAACGATCGCCCGTGGATCGACCACGATAGGCTCCAGTCCAGCAGCCCGAAGAAGGGAGAGGATCGCCTCTTCACGTGCCGGACTGAACCCGAGGACGACCAGGCGCCCCGCGAATCGCAGCACGCGCGCGGTCTCGGCGATGGCGTCTTCTCGTGCGCCGAGGATGGCGGCGGCAATCATGCTCGCCGTGCGGAGGGGAAGCGACCCCTCTGCCGTGTCCAACAGTCGGCTCACACCGGCGGTTGGCGGGCGCACCGGCCCTTCCTGCCGGCCCTGGAGGGCGACGATCTCGCTCTTCGGCGCCAGCCCAGAGAGCTCCTCGGCCATCGGCCCCAACCCCTGGCCGAGGAGAACGTATCCCGCGGCTTCATCGAGCGAGAGCAGCGCTGCGACGAGAAGGGCCGCAGCGGCCTGCTGCTCGAACGATCCGGGCGGCGAGTCGGTGGTCGATGAACCGCCACCGGATCGATCGCGAGCCTCGGAGGGCGGAGGGGCAAAGCTCACGGCGCCGTCCTCGATCGGGTAGCGAGCCTCGCAGGCAGGGCACCCTAGCCAACCGGAGATGACTTTCCGGTCTTGAAGCCCGCCCACAACGGCGACGAGCCCCTGGAGCGTGTCCTCTTCGTGTCGCGACAGGCATACCGGACAGACGAGGACTTCGGCGAGCTCGATGTACATGGGAGCTCCTCGTCGCGGACCGGGGTCGCGGTCGCGCTGCTCGCTCGCTAGGAGATGAACTGCGGGGACAGGACGAGCCGCAGAAACTCATCGCGGGTACGAGGGTCACTTCGGAAGAGTCCACGCACCGCGCTGGTGATCGTCTTGCTGTTCTGCTTCTCGACGCCACGCATCATCATGCAGAGATGGTAGGCCTCCACCACCACACCGACTCCTCGCGGCTCGATCGCCTCCTCCACGGCACTGGCGACCTCCTCGGTGAGGCGCTCCTGCACCTGGAGGCGGCGCGCGAAAATCTCGACCAGACGGGGCACCTTGCTGAGCCCGATGATCTTCCCGTCCGGGATGTAGGCGATGTGCGCCTTTCCGAAGAATGGCAGCAGATGGTGCTCACACATCGAATAGATCTCGATGTCCTTCACCAGCACCATGCTGTCGTGCCTCTCGTCGAACACGCCGCCTCCGACCGCCTCCTCCAGCGAGGCGGCGTAGCCTCGCGTAAGCCAGCGGAGCGACTCGGCGACCCGCTTGGGCGTGCTCGCCAAGCCGGGGCGATCCGGGTCCTCTCCCATCCGCCTCAGCTGCTCCTCGATCAGCTCCTCGAAGCTCGCACCGGAGAGGTCGGTTCGCTGCGGCTCTGTCTCGCCCATCGCGACCTCCGTCTCCCCGCCCGTCGAGACAGAGGGCTATCGTGGCTCTAGCTTCAAACCGTCGTCATTCACCGCGGTACTCCACCAGGTTTCGTTGTGTCTCCCATAGCTTCACCGATACCAGCCGGGCTCCGTCCAGCTGGCCGGCCAGCCTGTTCCAGATCTCCACCGCCAGGTTCTCGGCCGTCGGGTTGACCCCCCGCAGCCAGGGCACGTCCACGTTCAGGTTGGCGTGGTCCATCTCCCCCACCACACGCTCGGTGACGAGATCGCGCAGGCGCTTCACGTCGATGACGTACCCCGTCTTCGGATCGATCTCCCCTTCGACGGCGACCTCGAGCTCGTAGTTGTGCCCGTGCCCGTTCGGGTTGCTGCACGCCCCGAACACGGCCCGGTTTGTCTCATCGTCGTAGTCGGGGCTGTGGAGACGATGGCCAGCCGAGAAATGCAGCCGCCGGGTGACTCTTACCTTGGGCATTCCGTCTATCAGACTGAGGGTGAGCGCGCGTGTCTAGACTACGCCGGAGTGGCACGCTTCCGGCTGGACGATGCTAGCGGCGTGTGGACCGGGACGCCAGAAAAAAGGGATGTGAAAAGGGCGGCTTTCGCCGCCCTGTAGGGGTCAGTGCAAGGGGTTTTGTGATGCCCTTTCCCAAGGCCTAGACCGCGCCTCCCGGTTTTTCGCCTTCCCGAACCGGGCCTGGCGTCCGTCGAGAGAGCCGGGTCACTCGTTTTTGCTATCGGCTCAAAAACGAGCCTTACACCAACCTGCAGAAGCAATGTAACCAAATGGCAAGGCTATCGGGAGGCCGATCGTTCGTGCTCGCGACGTCGATGACCTAGATTCAGCGGGCTTTGGCGCACAGGAGGCAGAGGTTGCCTGGCAGACGAGGTTATATTTGCGCTCAATCGTCGTAGCGTCGCGCAGGCCCTTCCGACGGACCGTCGCCGTCGCTTTGGGCTTCGCGCTCTTCGGCGTCTCGATCGCGCCCCCCGTGCTGGACGCGCACGAGGGGAGCAAGGTCGCATCGATCGAGGTCGTCCATACACCTAGCCATTGCGCGAGCCAGCACGACCACGCCGCCTGCTCGCAACTCGCGAGGTCTCACGCCGTTCCCGGCGGCGCATCTCCGAGTTCCTGCCTCGGCCTGACAACATACACGGCGGGCACCCTCCTCCACGATGCCCCGCGCGCCCTCGTCCGGCACGTCTCTTCCCTCCCCCGCGCACCTCCCTCGATCACCTAGCACAGACCTTTCGACAGCCTCCACCTCGTCGCCGACGGGCGATCCGGTGGCCGTGATCCAGCTTTGGCACTAGCCGCTAGGGGGAAACTTGGCTCCCAAACGATCTGGCGGGATGATCGGTGGCATGATCCTCACCATGTGGATGATGCTCGCCGCCACACCCGTTCTCGGACAGCAGCTCGACGAGGAAGCGCGGACGGCCCGACAGGACACGATCCTGTCGCGGATTTCCACGCTCGAATCACGCATCGACAGCTTGATGACCGAGCTCTCGAGCCTCAAGGAGGCGGTGGTCGCCGCTGGAATATCCACCGAGCAAGCGGCCGCGGCGGCGGATGCCGAAGCGGGCCAGGAGCTGGATGAGCTCGAGGCCCTCAGGGCAGCGGCCCGGGTCGCGATCGAAGAGGAAGCCCCCGCCGGCGCTCAGGAGGAACCGGAGGAGCCACAGGGCAGCAGAACCCGCAGCCTGAGGTTCCTCAACCCCGAGATCAGCGTGACCGGCGATATTGTCGGCTCGATCGCGGCGCCGAGCGGCGGCGAGGCTTCGGCCACGGCGGTGCCGCGCGAGTTCGAGATCGGCTTTCGGGGGGTGCTCGACCCCTATGCCCGCACCGCGATCTTTCTCTCGCGTGAAGAGGAGGTCAAGATCGCCGGCCTGACGCCGGAAGAGGAAGGCGAGGAAGAGGGCACGCCCCTGATCGGCCTCGAAGAGGGCTACGTCGACTGGATCGCCATGCCGGCGGGGATGAGCGTCAAGCTCGGAGTGTTTCGGCAGGAGCTCGGACTCTACAACCGGTGGCACACCCACGCGCTGTTCGAGGAGGACCGGCCGCTCCCGATCACGAACTTCGTCGGAGAGGATGGGCTGGTGCAGACCGGGTTCTCGCTCGCCCTGCCGCTCCTGCAGGCCGGCCCGTTGACGCAATCCACCTGGCTGGAGGTGGCGGCCGGCACAAACGAAGCACTTTTCGAAGACAGCGGGCAGCCCAGCTTCCTGGGCCGCACGCAGAGCTTCTTCGACCTCGGACCGGCCTCCTTTCTGCAGGTGGGAGTGGACGGCGTCGTGGGCAGAAACAGCGATGCGGAGCTCAACAGCAGCCTGTTCTCAGTGGACGTGTTTTACCGGTGGAGGCCGCCGGCCCGAGCCCTGTACCAGGACCTGCAGCTCAAGGCCGAGTGGTACTTCGCCCGTAAGAACGAGCAGACTCTCATCCAGCACGGCAACGGCGGCTACGCGCAGGCCCACTACAAGTTCGCCCGGCAGTGGGAAGTCGGCTTCCGGGCCGACTACGTGAATCCGTACGACCCGAGCCCCGACGTGTGGCAGCTCGTACCGAGCGTCTCGTGGTGGCAGAGCGAATGGGTCCGGCTCCGCCTCCAGGCCAACATCGTCCGACGGGAAGGCAGGGCCACGGACTACACCCTGCTCTTCCAAACCGTGTGGGCGCTCGGCCCGCACAAGCACGAGACCTACTGATGATCTGGCCGAAATCGCGGCGGGTTCGTAAGCTCAAGTGGGATGGCAAGATGAGGGATTGTTACGAGAATCGCAGAGCACCGGCCCGGCAGAGATGGCGGACGCCGTCGCATGGACGCAGACTGCTTGCCCTTGCCGCCTGCGTCGCGCTTTTGCCTTCTCTCGCGGCTCCGGGCGGCATCGAAGCGCAGGAAAGGCTGCAGGTAGTCACCACGTTGCCGACCTACGCGGCGATCGCGAGAGACGTCACCGGCGATCTCGCCGAGGTGACGGCGATCGCCCGGGGTGATGAGGACCCCCACTTCGTAACGCCGCGACCGAGCTACGCGGCGCTCATCAAGAAGGCCGACCTGTTCGTGGCCACCGGCCTCGATCTCGAGCTCTGGGTGACGACGCTGCTCGACCGTGCGGGAAACTCGCGAGTGATCGACGGCGCACCCGGATACGTAGCCGCCTACGCGGGGATCGAGCTGCTCGACATACCCACCGCGATCTCGAGAGCCGAGGGCGACGTCCACGTCTTCGGCAACCCTCACATCCACACCGATCCGATCAACGCCATCATCATCTCCCGGAACATCCTGGCGGGCCTCCGGCGGGTCGACCCGAGCCGATCGGAAACCTACGAGGCGAACGCCAGGGACTTCGCCGACCGGGTGCTGCGCCGGTTGGTGGGAGTGGAGCTCGTCGAGATCCTCGGCACCGAGACGCTGTTCGAGCTCGCGCGCTCGAACCGGCTGTGGGGCTTTCTGGAGGCGAACCGCTATCAGGAACGACCCCTTACCGCCTACGTGGGCGGATGGTTGGCGCAGGGGGCCCCGTTTCGAGACCGCGACATCGCTTGCTATCACAAGAACTGGGTCTACTTTAGCGTCCGCTTCCGTGTCCGTTGCGCCATGTACGTGGAGCCGAAGGTCGGCATTCCGCCGTCGCCGGGACATGTACGCGAGCTGGTCGATTGGATGTCAGAGAACGAGATCCCCGCCTTGCTGGCAGCCAACTACTTCAGTCGAAGTCAGATTGAGAACGTGGCATCGCGCACCGGAGCGGAGGCGGTAATCGTCCCCCACGGCGTCGGGGGCGCCGAGGGCGTCGACGACTACTTCGAACTCGTCGACGTGTGGGTGTCGCGGCTGGCCGGCGCGTTTACGCGCGCGGCCGGGGGGCGCTAGGCCATGGTCGAGATCATGCTTCCGGCCCTGGTCGCGGCCATGATCCTCCTCAGCCTGCACGCCTATCAGGGCATCCACGTCATCGCCCGCGGCATCATCTTCGTCGACCTCGCGATCGCGCAGATGGCGGCGCTCGGTTGGACGGCGGCGACATTCGTAGGCTTCGAGGCCGGCTCGACGGGCGCCTACTTCATCGGCCTCCTCACGAGCCTGCTCGCGGCGGGCCTCTTCAGCGTCACGCGCATGGATCACCGCTACATCACGCAGGAGGCCATCATCGGGATCGTCTTCGTCGTCGCATCGGCGGCCACGATCCTGCTGGCGTCTCAGGCGCCGCGCGGAGCCGAGCACGTCGAGGCGCTGCTTACCGGCTCCCTGCTCTGGGTCACCTGGCCCAAGATCGCACGCATCGGAGCCGTCTATGCGGTCCTCGGACTGCTTCACTGGCTGCTCCGACGCCGCTTCCTCACGATCTCCCTCCAGCCCGAGCTCGCCAAGTCCGCGGGCTGGTCGATCAAGGGGTGGGACTTCCTGTTCTACGCCCTGTTCGGCGTGATGGTGACCCTCTCCGTGGATGTTGCGGGCGTGCTCCTCGTGTTCAGCTTCCTGGTCATCCCGGCGGTGGTGGCGTTTCTCTTCGCGGGCAGACCCCGGGCCCTCCTCGCTATCGCGTGGCTGGCAGGCACCGTCGCCACGGTGGCCGGTCTGCTGGTCTCGTACATGGCCGACCTGCCGACCGGGCCGGTGGTGGTCTGTGCCTTCGCCGCCGTGCTCCTGACCGCGTTCGCCCTGCGCCGACTCTCCGGCGGGAGGCGACCTCCAGTGTCTGAGGCAACCCTCTGACCACGGCCGAGCTCTGGACCTACACACTTCTGAGCGTGCTCCTGGTGAGCCTGGTCTCGCTCGTCGGGCTGTTTGCGCTCTCCCAGGAACCTGCCCGACTCCGGCGCCTTCAGCTCTACCTCGTCAGCCTGGCTGCCGGCAGCCTCCTCGGCGGGGCCTTCCTCCACCTGTTGCCGGAGGCCGTGGAGCGGCTCGGCACGGGGCTTCCCTTCTCGCTCTACCTGCTCGGCGGCTTCTTCGGGTTCTTTGTTCTGGAGAAGTTCCTCTGGCACCACCATCACGGAGCCGATCACGCGGAGTCCGTCGGTGAGATGCACCGCGCCCACGAGCACCATCCTGCGGCGCAGAGCGGCGATGTGGTCGAAGAGGCCGGACCCGAGGCCCGGACGCATCCGATCGTCACGATGGTGCTGCTGGGCGACGGCGTTCACAACCTGTTGGACGGGATGGTGATCGCGGCGGCCTACATAGCGGACCCGAGTGTAGGGCTCGTGACGACGCTGGCGGTCATCCTCCACGAGGTCCCCCAGGAAATCGGCGACTTCGGAGTGCTCCTTCACGGCGGCCTGTCCGTCGGCAAGGCCGTTCTGGCCAACTTCCTATCTGCGACCGCAGCGATCCTGGGAGCCTTGCTCGTCCTGTGGATCGGTACCGAGGTCCACGGACTAGAGGCCGCGTTGCTCACCGTCTCCGCGGCCAGCTTCATCTACATTGCCGCCGCCGACCTCATCCCGGAGCTGCACCGATCGCGGGAGCCTCGTCAGGCGCTTCCCCAGGTATTGATGATCGGCCTGGGGCTGGGGTTGATGGTTCTCGTGCACGTCCTGCGGGAGGGCCTCGGCTAGTCGGGCCATCGCTGCCTGCGGAGCTTCGGCCGGTTACGCCAGCTCGCTCAGCCGGCTCTTGATGCGCGCCAGGATCGCCTCCATGCCCCGCAGTCTGAGCGGCGTGACCAACTCGACCAGGCCCATGTCCATGTAGAAATCCAGTGGGACCCTCTGGATCTCCTCGGCGCTCGCGCCCTCCAGACCCTCCCGCAGGATCCCGGCGTAGCCGCGTACGGTGGGCGCTTCGGCGGGCGCGTCGAAGTGGAGATGGACCGCGCCACCGGGATCCACCTCGATGGCGAGAGCGAACGGCGTTTGGCATTCCGGGACCTCCTGGAACGCCGCGGCGTCCATGAGGTGAGCTGGGGGGTCGGGGACCCGCCGCGAGTAATCCAGAAGGGCCTGGAGCCGCAGCTCTCGCGGCGCGGCCGCGAAGAGGTCAACGATGCCCTGCAGCTTCGCCGGGAGCTCGGAAGACACTGTCGCCGCGGGTCCCCCTAGGTGAAGTAGGAGGGCTCGTTGCCCGACCGCCACTTGATGTTGCAGCCGATGCTCGCCCTCTGATCCTCACGCACGGGCTCGCCGGCCAGCACCGCGTCGATCGCGTCACGAAGATCGCTGCCGGTCACCGGGATCCCGTTGCCCGGACGGCTGTCGTCGAGCTGACCCCGGTACGTAAGCTGGCCGGCGGCGTCGAAGAGGAAAAAGTCGGGCGTGCACGCCGCCCGGAACGCCTTCGCCACTTCCTGCGTCTCATCGAACACGAACGGAAAATCCCAGCCCAACTCCTCGGCCAGCCGCTTCATGTTCGGGGGCGCATCCTGCGGGTAGCCGACTCGATCGTTGGAGTTGATGGCGACGATTCCCACGCCGCGGGGCAGGTAGTCCGCCGCGAGATCCGTGATGCCGGCGATCACGTGCTTCACGAAGGGACAGTGGTTGCAGATGAACATGACAAGGAGGGCGGGCCTGTCGGCATAGTCACCGGGGGAGACCGTACGTCCGTCCACCGC
>JARRMU010000059.1:0-31176 GCA_037385645.1 Gemmatimonadales bacterium | reverse complement strand
TCGAAGACGGCGATGCGCTCCGCGGGGGGCACGAAGTCGGGGCTCGACTCTTCGGTGGTGGCTCGCACGAACTCGACGATCGCCTGCTTGGCGGAGCCATCGTTCCATGAGGGCAGCGGATCGGCCGGCGCGGGGACGGGGCCTCGGGACTCGCAGGCGAGGCCTGCAACCAGCGCCAGTACCGGCGCCAGGAAGCGGTGAGTGGACGGCTTCATGAGGGCGGACTCCTTGTGTCTGGCACTCGAACAATTGCTTCGGTCAGAAAACCTACCCAGCCGGCACCGCCCGCGCCTCCGGCTCTCTCGTCCATAAGGCCGCCGGCACCATGCTGCTCATGGTGATTCCATTGACGCATGGTGTGGGTGGGTCTACACTCAAAATATCCATTCAGAATACCCATTCCAAAGCTATCTCGTACTCGGAGGCTACGATGGTAACCCGCCGCACTCCACGTCGTTTGCTCCCGTTCACCCTGCTTTTCGCGCTGCTCGCGGTGGCTTCGACGAGCTCGGAGTCGTACGCCCAGGACCGCCCCAACATCGTCTTCATCATGGGCGACGACATCGGCATGTGGAATATCGGCGCCTATCACCGTGGCCTGATGGCCGGGCGGACCCCGAACATCGACCGGCTCGCTAGCGAAGGCGCCATCTTCACGGACTACTATGCCGAGGCGAGCTGCACGGCGGGCCGTGCCAACTTCATCACCGGTGAGCTCCCGATCCGTACGGGCTTGACGACGGTCGGTCAGGCCGGAGCCACCATCGGCATGCCGGCCCAGGCACCGACCATCGCGACAGCTCTGAAGGAGATGGGCTACGCCACCGGGCAGTTCGGCAAGAACCACCTGGGAGACCTGAACCAGTTCCTGCCCTGTGTCCACGGATTCGACGAGTACTTCGGCTACCTCTATCACCTCGATGCGATGGAGGACCCGTGGCACCCGAACTACCCGCAGGATCTATTGAGCAAGGTCGGCCCACGCGACGTCGTGCACTGCGTGGCGACCGACACGGATGACCCGACGGTCGATCCCCGCTGGGGCAAGGTGGGCAAACAGCAGATCACCGACATGGGGCCGCTCCCGCCCCATCCGACCGAGGGCGTCGAGCTGAATATGGAGACGGTCGACGACGTGATCCTCGAGTACACCTTCGATTTCGTCGACAAGGCCCGTCAGGAAGACAAACCGTTCTTCGTCTGGCTCAACCCCACCCGGATGCACGTGGTCACCCACCTCGCGCCGAAGTACCAGAAGCTGCGGACCGCGGAGAACGGCTGGAGCCTGGAAGAAGCCGGTATGGTGCAGTTCGATGACATCATCGGGAATGTGATGAACAAGCTGGACGAGATGGGAGTGGCCGACAACACCATCGTCGTCGTCACGACGGATAACGGCACCGAGGGCTTCAGCTGGCCCGACGGTGGCACCACCCCGTTCAAGGGCTGGAAGGGCATGGGTACCGAGGGCGGCTTCCGTGTTCCCCTCGTCGTCCGCTGGCCGGACAAGGTCCAGCCCAACCAGGTCATCAACGAGGTCATGTCGGGGCTGGACTGGTTCCCCACCTTCGTCGCCGCCGCCGGCTACCAGGGCGACATCGCAGCGGACCTCAAGAACGGGAAGACACTCAACGGCAAGGAGTACAAGGTCCATCTCGACGGCTATAACCAGATGGCCATGTTGACCAGCGGAGCCAAGTCGGCTCGTAACGAGATCTGGTACTTCACGGAGTCGACGCTGGCCGCCGCCCGCGTCGGTGACTACAAGTACACGTTTGTCAGTCAACCCGACGGGTGGTTCGGTCCGAAAGTTCATCTGGATTGGCCGGGGATCGTCAACCTGCGTCTCGACCCGTTCGAGAAGATGGGCATCGGGGAGTCCTTGTTCGCCAAAGACTGGTGGACGTTCGAGTTCTGGCGGTTCGTCTTCGTCCAGCAGGAGGTCGCCAAGCTCGCACAGACCGCAATCGATTTCCCGCCCATGCAGCCGGGCGCGAGCTTCAACCTCGAAGCGATCAAAGCGAAGATTCAGAAGACGATAGCCAACCGAGCCGGTCAGTAGCGGCTCAATCCGGGTAGCCACCGGACCTTTCCCCTTCGCGGCGGCTCCTGACTCGAGGGGCCTCCGCCCCTCCGCCGCCAAGGATGAGTTGCGGGTCCGAGCTCCCAGCCGACGCTTGAGACGGTCTTGATCCCGGCCGCGACGCTAAGGGCATGTGCCCAGAGCCCTCCAGGCCGTGAGCCCCACGATCCGCGAATGGCCGGTGGACGAACGGCCACGCGAGCGTCTCGCCTCCCTTCAAGCAGCCGACCTGGCTACCCGGGAGCTCCTCGCGATCCTCGTCGGCGTCGGTTCGAAGGGCCGCTCTTCGATCGATGTGGCGGGCGACTTGCTGGACGTCTACGAGGGATCACTCCGGCGCCTGGCTCGGGCCGACGCAGCCGAGATCACGGCGGTCAGGGGGATCGGCGAGGCCCGTGCGGCCCGGATCGTTGCCGCGATGGAGCTCGGGCGTCGACTCGCCGGTGAAAGGGGACGGGCGACGCGCCGGGTCAGAGGTCCGCGGGATGTCTTCCTCCGCCTCGGGTCCAAGCTCAGGGACTCCCGCCAGGAGGAGTTCTGGGCGCTGTACCTGGACACGCAGAACCGGATCCGGCTGGAGCGTCGGCTCACGGTGGGTTTGCTGAATTCCTCGCTCGTACATCCGCGCGAGGTCTTCGCACCGGCGATCACGGGCGCCGCCGCCAGCATCATCGTCGTCCACAACCACCCGAGTGGGGACCCGGAGCCGTCGGCCGAAGATCTCGCCGTAACGGCGCAGCTCATGGAGGCAGGCTGCCTGCTCGGCATCCCGGTCCGGGATCACGTCATTTTGGGCGATTCCGCCTATGTGAGCTTGGCTGAGCGGGGCACGCTGGCGAGCCGATGAGTCGGCGACGGCGTCGATGGGCGCTTCGGTCACCCCGCCTCTTCAACGGCCCGTGAGCCCTGTTACGGCTCGAGCAGCTCGGCGTCGATGCACTTCCCACGGCCGATGAACGCGGAACCGTCATCGGTGGCGGAGAGCGTCATGTCTCCATCGCTGATGGAGATGACGGCGCTCCACCCGCGGCCGGCCTCGATGCCCGTCAGGACGATGTGATCGCCATCCCTCTCCATCCCGAGGACCTTCGTCACCTCGCCCCTCCGTGAGGGCGGGCTGAGGATCGTGATCGTGCTCGACTCCGCGTCCAGGCGGAAGAAGCCCGGCGGCTCCGGATCCTGCCACGGAGATGCGGGGAGGCACTCTAGCTCGGGGCCGCACTCAAGGATCGTCCCGAGGGCGCACACCGCTGCGGCTTCCTGGGCCGCGATCAGGGAAGGTACGCAGAGCGAAGCCAACAGAACGAACCCGCAGGCCATCGAAAACCGGTAGCTCATCTCACCTCCGAGGTCCTTCGTGGTACGCAGCCACAGCCTCTCAATTGACGCCGTAGCCACGGCTTTCGAGGCAGACAGTGTAGGCTCTCTCCCACGTCTCCATTTGCCCGCGGAACTCCTGCTCGACCCTGGCCGTCTGCTCTTCCGCCTGCTCCCAGACGAGGTCGACCTGTTGCTGCGCCTGCTCCTGGGTCATCTGCGCCTGTTGCTGGCCCTGCTGCTGGGCCTGCTGCGCCTGCTGCCCGGCCTGCTTTCTGGACTGCCGCTGCCTCATGCCGCCGATCATCCCGCCCGCCGCCGCACCGACCGCCGCCCCCGTTCCCGCGTCGCCGGCGATCGCTCCGCCGACCGCGCCCACGGCCGCGCCGCGAGCACCTCCGCGGAGCACACCGCCTCGCTGCTGGCTTTGCGCCGCAGCCGCCTCGGCCTCCGCCTGTGATTGTTGTTGGATTTGCTGCGTCTGTTGATCGGCCTGGAGCTGGATACGCTCTGCGTCCTGCTTCGCCTGCATGTCGATCTCGGCCACCTGGGCGTTCTTCTGCTGCAGGGCCGGGATCGGATCGAACTGGCTCCGCTCGCCAGCCCAGCCGTAACACTCCAGCTCGTCCTGTTGTTGCTGTTCCGGCTCCTGCCCGTCGGCCGGATAGATGAAGAGGCCGGTAGGGTTGGTGTTCGACACCTGGCCCACAGCATGGCCCGGCGACAACAGGGCCGCCGTCATCAGGAGGGCCAACCCCAGGCCGCAGCGAGTCCCAGTCATTCCGTTCCTCCCGCGATCGTCCTTGTGATTGCAGCTGAGCTGACCTGATTGTCCCGGCCATGATGCATGCGCGACTATAGTGCAATCCAGCGCCGTGAACGAGCCCGTGCTGGTCCGCCTCGTAGGCCGAGAAGTCTGGGGAGATCGGCACGCCCGACTCGTAGTTCATATAGAGGCAGCGGGACCCAAGGTCGAGGCTGCCTGCCCGACTCTGCCCAAAAGCCTCGGAAGACAGCCGGGTCTCGGCGGCGGGACGCCGATTCGCGCCCGTCGCAATGACGGCATTCGACGCCGTGGACCGAAGAACGGCAAGGCCAAGATGCAACCGGCCGGTCCCAAGTCGGTATACTTATGTCTGGATCCGATCTTGGCCCGACCTTACGCGCTCCATCGATCCGTGCGGTCTCATATGGCGAAGCCAGAAACAAAGCTGACGCCTCCCGACGTCTCCGGAGCCGAGAGCGTTCTCTCGCTTCTCCCCGAGGACTTCCTGGACGTCGTGCGCGACTACGAGGACCGTCTGGACCTCGAGCTCCTCGCTCTCGCCTTCCAGTACGCCAGCGAGAAGCACGCGGGCCAAAAGCGCCGCTCCGGAGAGGACTTCATCCGCCACTGCGTCGAGGTCGCGAAGATCCTCTCCGAGATCTACCTCGATTCCGTAAGCATCGCGGCCTCTCTCCTCCACGATGTCGTGGAGGACACCGGCACGCCGATCGAGGAGATTCGCGACGAGTTCGGGCAGGAGATCGCCACGATCGTCGCGGGCCTCACAAAGATTTCCCGCTTCCGCTTCGGGTCCCTGGCTGAGCAGCAAGTCGAGAACTACCGCCGGCTGCTTCTGTCGATGGCGAAGGACGCGCGGGTGATTATCGTCAAGCTCGCCGATCGACTCCACAACATGCGGACGCTGGAGCACCTACCGGAGGAGAAACGCCGACGCGTTGCCCTCGAGACGCGCGAGATCTACGCCCCCCTCGCACACCGGCTCGGCATGGCTCGGGTAAAATGGGAGCTCGAGGACCTGGCCTTCAAGTTCCTCGAGCCCGAAGAGTACCGGGAGCTCGTACGGAAAGTCGCCAGCAAGCGAAGTGAGCGAGAGGGGCTTATCGGACGGATGGCGGAGCCGCTGCTCGCCGAGCTCGAGGGTGCCGGACTGGAAGCCGAGGTGTACGGCCGACCCAAGCATCTGTGGTCCATCTACCGGAAGATGGTGAAGCGGAACAAGCCGTACGACGAGATTTACGATGTGCTCGCGATGCGCGTCGTCGTGTCCAACGTCCGGGACTGCTACCATGCGCTCGGTGTGATCCACAACAAGTGGACGCCGCTCACCGAGCGCTTCCACGACTATGTCGCGAGCCCCAAGTCCAATCTGTACCGAAGCCTCCACACTACCGTCTTCGGTCCGGGTGGCCGGCTGTACGAGATCCAGATTCGAACCAACGACATGCACCGGACGGCGGAGTTCGGGATCGCGGCTCACTGGCGCTACAAGGAGCAGGTCGGGCGCGAGGACGAGTTGGACGAGCAGCTGGCCTGGTTCCGGCAGGTCCTGGAGTGGCAGCAGGAGACGCGAGAGCCGGAAGAGTTCATGGAGTTCCTGAAGATCGACCTCTATCAGGACGAGATCTTCGTGTTCACCCCCGCGGGCGACGTCAAACAGCTGCCCAAGGGCGCCACCCCGATCGACTTCGCCTTCGCCGTGCATACCGAGGTGGGCACGCGGTGCGCGGGAGCGCGCGTGAACGGCCGGATCTCGCCGCTCTCCCGACCGCTGCGCAACGGCGATACGGTGGAGGTCATCACCTCCGACTCTCAGACCCCCAGCCGGGATTGGCTGGGGTTCGTCCGCACTAGTCGGGCACGTAGCAAGATCAACCAGTGGATCCGTCGAGAGCAGTACGAGTCGGCGGTCCACCTCGGCAAGGAAATCCTCAATCGCGAGTGGAAGAAGCTCCGGAGGAGACCGGAGGAGGAGCAGCTCGAGGAGGCGGCTCGTGGGTTGGCGCTCGAGGGCGGAGTCGAAGGGCTCTACGCGGCGGTTGGCCGCGGGGACTTGGGGCTGACTAAGGCGGTTCGAGCGGTCTTGCCCGAGGAGGAAGGCCCGGCCCGCGATCGGGCGGCCGGAGCTTTCGCGAAGCTGGTCGACCGTGTGCGCACGAGCCAGAAGGGCATCCGCATCCAGGGGATGGACAACCTGATGGTCCGGTACTCCCAGTGCTGCCAACCGGTCCCGGGGGACGACGTGATAGGCTACATCACTCGCGGCCGCGGGGTGTCCATCCACCGCAGCGACTGCCCGAACATTCTCAACCTCGCCGACCGTCCGGAGCGTCGGGTGGACATCGAGTGGGACACCGACGAGACCCAGCGGTTTCTCGTGCGACTGGTTCTCGAAGGGACCGATCGCCACGGTCTGTTCGCCGACATCGCGCGCTCGATCTCCGATACCGGCACCAACATCCAGTCGGCCGATATCCGCTCCGTCGAGGGCGGCATGCAGGGCCAGTTCGTGGTCGAGGTGGAGAACCTCTCCCACCTGAAGAAGGTCATGAAGCAGGTCCGGCGGGTGAAGGGCGTGATCGCCATCGAGCGGCGGGAGAGCTTTGGCGAAAGCGACTTGACCATCGAGACCCTCTGAAGATCGGGCGCGCGACGTGCCGGCATCGGCTTGTCGCGGCGCGGTCCCAGCTTTCTAATCGCCGTGATCCAGACCTTCGATCTACAGCGTCCCATTGAGCCCACCGGCGATCAGCCGAAAGCGATCGACGAGCTCGTCCGCGAGTTCGGCAGAGGCGCGCGTTGGCAGACCCTCCTGGGCGTCACCGGGAGCGGCAAGACCGTGACGATGGCGGGGGTGATCGCCGAGCTGGGTAGGCCGGCCCTCGTGATGAGTCACAACAAGACCCTTGCGGCACAGCTGTACGGCGAGCTCAAGCACTTCTTCCCCCACAACGCCGTCGAGTTCTTCATCTCCTACTACGACTACTACCAGCCGGAGGCGTACGTACCGGAGACGGACACGTACATCGAGAAGGACGCGTCGATCAACGAGGACATCGACCGGCTGAGGCTACGCGCCACGTCATCTCTGATGGAGCGGCAGGATGTGATCGTGGTGGCCTCCGTTTCGGCGATCTACGGCCTGGGCCATCCGGCGGAGTATCGAGCGCTCATGCTCACGCTCGAGCGCGGACAACGGATATCACGCCGGGAGATTCTCGAGGGTCTCGTGCAGATCCAGTACAACCGGAACGACCTGGACTTCAGCCGCGGCACGTTCAGGGTGCGCGGCGATGTCATAGAGGTAATGCCGGCCTACGAGGAGCAGGCGGTCCGGCTGGAGCTGTGGGGCGACGAATTGGAGCGGATCTCGAAGACCGATCCGCTGACCGGAGAGACGATCGCGACGCTGGACCGGGCCGCCATCTACCCGGCCACCCACTACGCGACCGGCTTCAGCCGACTCCAGAAGGCGATCGATACGATCGGTCGAGAGCTCGAGCAACGTCTTCCGGAGTTGCGCGACGGCGGGCGACTGTTGGAGGCCCAGCGACTGGAGACGCGGACGAAGTTCGACCTGGAGATGCTGCGGGAGCTGGGGATCTGCCCGGGAATCGAGAACTACTCTCGGCACCTGGATGGTCGCTCTGCCGGAGAGCGTCCGTATTGCCTGCTCGACTACTTCCCGGACGATTTCCTCTTCATACTGGACGAGTCGCACGTGTCGGTGCCGCAGCTTCGGGCGATGTACAACGGCGACAGAAGCCGGAAGAGCACGCTCGTGGAGCACGGCTTCCGCCTCCCATCCGCGCTGGACAACCGGCCTCTGAGCTTTGAGGAGTGGGAGGAACTGGTTCCCAGAGCGCTCTTCGTGAGCGCCACGCCCGGCGATTACGAGCAGGTGCGATGCGAGGGCGTCGTGGTCGAGCAGTTGATCCGGCCTACCGGGCTACTGGATCCCGAGGTGAGCGTGCGCCCCGTTAGGGGCCAGGTGGATGACCTGCTCGAAGAGATCCGGGCTCGAACGGGACGCGGCGAGCGGGTGCTGGTGACCACCCTGACGAAGCGCATGGCGGAGGATCTCACCGACTTCCTTGCCGACCGGGGTGTTCGAGTTCGGTACATGCACTCCGATATTGCCGCCATCGACCGAGTGGAGATTCTCCGAGACCTGAGGTTGGGCGTCTTCGATGTTCTTGTCGGAATAAACTTGCTGCGCGAGGGTCTGGATATCCCGGAGGTGTCGCTCGTGGCGGTGCTGGACGCGGATAAGGAGGGGTTTCTCCGCTCGCACCGCTCGCTCGTGCAGACGATCGGGAGGGCTGCGCGCAACCTCAACGGGATGGCCGTTCTCTATGCGGACAGAGTCACGGACTCGATGCGCTATGCGATCGAAGAGACGGAGCGGCGTCGTCGCACCCAGGCTGCCCATAATCGCGAGCACGACATCGAGCCCCGCTCGATCATAAAGTCGGTGGAGGAGATCCGCTTCACGACCGCTGTCGCCGATGCCCGGGACCGCAAGGAGCCGCGGGTAGCGGAGGCGCTCTCGGCCTACGGGGGGCTGGAACCCGAAGCTCTCGTCGAGCGGCTGGAGGCGGAGATGAAGAACGCGGCCGAGCGGTTGGACTTCGAGCAGGCCGCTCGGATTCGCGACGAGTTGTTCGAGATCAAGGCCGAGCTCGAGCCAGGGCGTCGGTCCCGGTCTCCTCGCAGCCGCATCGGAGCCTTGCGGCGGACGGGCGGCTGAAGCGGTGGTCCGGACCGAGCGGAGTCCGAACCTCAATAGGGAGGGGCGGTGTGTCTTGAGCGAGGCCGAGCTTCGATGCTGGGCGGCTGATCTCGGGCGTGAAGCGGTTCGATACGGTGCGTTCGTGGCGCTGTACGGCGCGCTGGGCTCGGGGAAGTCCACGCTCGTGCGCGCCGCCTGCCGAGGTGCCGGAGTCGTGGGGCCGATACCGAGTCCGACCTTCACGCTGGTGAATCGCTACCGCCTCCCCGATGGCGGATTCGTGCACCACGTGGACCTGTACCGGATCGAGTCGGAAGAGGAGGTTTGGGAGCTGGGCTGGCAGGAGCTGTTGGTGCGAAGTGGCCCCGTCTTTGTCGAATGGGCGGACAGGGCCGCGGCGTTGCTGCCGGACGATCGGTGGGATATCCGCCTCGCCTTTGCAGAGCGATCCGATCGCAGGACGATCTCGGCGCAAGCCCGGGGCGATGCACCCCGGCTGCCGGCCTGACGCGATGCTCATCCTGGCCCTCGACACGAGCACGGAGATCGGATCGGTGGCGATCGGAGACCGCAACGGAATCATCGCCGCTTCGACCCTTCCCGTCCGCGGGGCGCACTCGGAGTCGATGCTGCCGGCGATGCGAGATCTCCTGACGAGAGCGGATGTTTCCATCGGCGACCTGGAGGGAGTCGCCGTAGGCTCGGGTCCCGGCTCCTTCACCGGTCTTCGTGTCGGAGCCTCCCTTGCCAAGGGACTGTGTTTCGGCCGCGGGCTGCCGCTCTTCGCCTACTCTAGCCTCTCCGCTGTCGTGGCCGGCAGGTCGGTCGAGGGGCGCGCCTGCGCGATGTTCGATGCGAGGGGCGGACGCGTATTCGCCGCCACCTACGAGTCGACGATCCCGCTGGTCGACCGCACAGCCCCACAGGTATGGACGGTACCGGAGCTGATCCTGGATCTTCAGCCGCTCGACGATTGGACCTTCGGCGGCGACGGCGCGATGCGGTACGAAGATCTGATCGTGACGGCGGGAGGCCGGCTGTTGCCCGAAGACGAGTCGAGGCCGCACGCAGAAGCCCTGCTGCACCTGACCCGCGAGCGGCCCGACGGTCGGGTCAAGGACGTCCGGAGTTGGCAGCCGGAGTACCTGCTCCCCTCAGCGGCGGAGCGGCTCTCGGATCGACGGGCGCTCCGATGAGGCAGCTGCGCCCTCGGTGGCTCGCGAGAACGCGCGGAGCCGTGGAGGAGGAGTCTCAGGCGCCGAAGGTTCGCCCTATGCGTCGGCAGGACGTTCGCGAGGTAGCCGAGATCGAGCGCCAGTCATACTCGCTGCCCTGGTCGGTCTTCACCTTTCAATCCCTCCTTCGCCGACCGAACGCGATCCTTCTCGTCGCTGAAGAGAGCAAAGGCATCGCCGGCTACGCGGCGCTGTGGCTTGCGGCCGATGAAGCGGAGCTCGGAAACCTGGCCGTGAGGCCGGGGCGGCGCGGGCGGGGGATCGGACGCACCCTGCTTAGCCGCGTGCTTGAAGAAGCCGCTCTACGCGGAGCGCGGGCGGTGTTCCTGGAGGTCCGAGAGAGCAACGCCGTCGCGCGTTACCTCTACGAAGCGACCGGATACCGGATTGTCGGGTCCCGCCCCGACTACTATGCCTCGCCGCGCGAAGATGCCCTCGTTATGCGGCTGAGCCTCGATCGGCTTCGTTGACAGTCTCGCGAGCTGATCGTTAATCTTGCGATCGTTGCTTTAGAGTCCCTTCTATCTTCGGACGTATCTGCATGGCGCGTAGCCTCAACAAAGCGATGTTGATCGGAAACCTCGGGGCCGACCCCGAGGTGCGAACCACGCCTGGAGGAACCCGGGTCGCCACGCTCTCGGTCGCCACGAGCAGGACGTGGACAGACCGCGCCGGGAGCCAGCAGGAGAAGACGGAATGGCATCGCGTCGTGGAGATGGTCATGCTCGGCGGCCGGGGTGACGCGCGCTTCGAGGAACGCGCCGGAGCCCCAGCAGAACGTCCCGCCAAGGACGACTACTCGGATTTCTCGAACGAAGCTCTCGCGGGGGAGGACGACCTCCCCTTCTGATCCCCTGGGCGGCACGACGTCCCACGATTCACGCCGCTTGACATCAACTGCTGCGGTTCAAAAGTCCGGCAGAATCTCGACGACCGGCACGGTGACATACCAGCGGCCGCCATCCTCCCGCACCGCCTCGACGGCGTTCGACCCGAGCAGAGGCCTCTCATCGTTCGCGGAGGCAGCGCTCCCGTTCTTGATCTGTATGATCAGGAAATGGCTCGGCGGCTGGACAGGGAACCGGAATCGGAGTCTGTCGCCGAAGACGAGCGTTTGCTGCGCCTCATCGTACAGGTCCACCTCGGAGCTCGGCCTGACGACCACGTCGTAGCCCGCCTCGAACCGGGTCCCGGCCCACCCGGCCAGGACCTGTTCCCAACGCTCGGGATCCTGCTCGTCCAGGTACGCGACGACGTCCGGGTGCACGAGCCTTTCCAACGCGCCGCGATCGGACGCGTTAGCGGCCCTCACGAAGGCCTCCGCCAAGAGCTTCGGGCTTTCCTGCATGCGCGTGGCCACAGACGCGGCGATGACCACGCCAAGCGCCACGAGCAGCGATGCGGCGCGAACACTCATTCGTACTACTCCTTGCCCCGACAACGGCCTGTCGGCTCCCTGCAATCCCACACCTCACGGCAAGACGCGTACTTGGGATTCGGGGGGGAGACCTCTGGGCCGGGAGGAGCCGCGGTGCAGGCATCGGCCGCCGGCCTCGGGCGGTCTCCCAGGCTAGGGGTGAGCCGATCGGCCTCGACAACTTTTTCATAGGCGGGCACAACTTCTTTCAGGGGAGCGACTTGCAGCATAGCCACCACAGGACTCGACGACGCGACGTTCTTGGTCGCCGACGGAATGCGAGGGCAGCGATTTGCCGTTATGTTGTCAGCGGCTCGCATCTTCCGCCCGATCGAAAGGACAGCCGGTATGCCAGCACTGCGGCGCGAGAAGCTCGCGTCTGCCGCGACGCGCCGTGAAGTCGTGAGCGGGGCGATCGCCCTGGCCGTGCTGCTTTCGGCCGGTTTGGCTCGCGGCCAGGTGACGGGAGTCCCGGTCCACGAGGTGAACCGGGGGGACACTCTTTGGGGCATTGCGGCACGATACCTGAACGATGGGCCGAGATGGCATGAGATCTACGCCCTGAACGGCTCATCGATTACCGACCCGAATCTCATTATTCCAGGGCAGAGGTTGCGGTTGCCCGCCCGTTCGGCGTCCGTGACCGGGCCTGGGACGCGAGAGTCCGAGGAGGAGGCACGGGGGAGCGAGCCGCTCGCCGGCCGACAGCTGGTGCCACAGCAGGATCCGTTCGCCGGGCCGAGCCTCTTCGATCGCTCTCCTGAACGCGCCGTGACGCTCGGAGGGTTCAAGGTCGAGGTGCGGCCGCCTCTCGCGTCCGTGTCGAGGAGCGACTTCAACCGGGCGCCGTTTCTCGCCGCGAAGGAGGATCTCGGCCCGACGGCCGAGACGGCGCGACAGCTCGTGGCGAATCCTCTCAGGCTCGGGCTTCCGGAGACGATCCCCCTCAACCGACGAGTCGTGCTGCTATTGGCCGGGTTGCAGGCAGAGGTGGGAGACGAGCTGGTGGCCTTCAAATGGAGGCATCGAATCGGTCGGCATGGCCACGTCGTCGAGCCCGTAGCCATGCTGACGGTTCTCGAGGCGAGGGGGGACTCCGCCTATGCGCAAGTCGGCCAGGTGTTCGCGGACTACGAAGTCGGCGACCCGGTGATGCAGCCATTCTCGTACCCTGAGCCGCCGCCGGTTGGCGTGGTCCCTGTCGAAACCGGCGTCACGGGCCGAATCCTGGGCATCGCAAACCGGGGACCACTGCTCGGCCTGACCGAGGTGGCCTTTCTTGATGTCGGGGCTGAGCAGGGAATCGGCATCGGGGACGAGTTCGTCAGCTTCGCGCCCAACGTTGCGAACCCTGCCTCCGCCTCGGTGGACGACGGGCAGGCTCTTCTGCGGATCGTGCAGGTGCGCCCGAAGACCTCTACCGCGGTCGTCGTGCGGATGCGAGACGCCACGCCGATACGGTCGACGGCGCTACGGTTCGCCTCGTTGGCCAGGCGGTATTTCCCGTTCCTTGAGCGTTGCGTGCCGACCGGGCTCGGTTCCCGCTCGGTGGACTTCCATGCCAGGACAACCGCGAGATCATAGATGATTCTCGGGCTCCATCTCCTTGCCTTCCTCCTGTACGCGACGGCCTGGGTTCTCCAGCTGCGGGGCTTCCGCGGGGGAAGGCAGCCGGGGATCTCCGAAGTGAGGGTGGTGGGAGGCGGGCTAGCCGTGCACGCGGCCGGCCTCCTCCTCTACGCGCTGTCGTACCGGAGCCTTCCCCTCGTCGGGCTGGGCCCCGCTTCCAGCTCACTGGCCCTGTTCATCTCCCTCTTCGTGTTCGCCGCCTCGTTGAGAACCGATCTCCGCGCGGCCGGCCTCTTCCTGCTGCCGATGGTCCTGCTCCTGCTCGGAGAGTCGGTTATCGTCGGAATCGAGCCGACGGGTCGGCAGATCGCGTTTCGCGGACCATGGTTCGTCCTCCACGTGTCAGCGATCTTCATCGGCTACGCTGGGCTCGCTGCGGCGTCGGCTGCCGCCTTCATGTATGTGTTCCAGTTCCGTGCGCTCAAGCGGAAGGAGTTCGGCTCGGTCTTCGGTTTCTTCCCGGCGCTGGACTCGTTGGACCGGTTGAACAAGGTGGGGCTGGCGGTGGGCTTCCCGGCGCTGAGCGTCGGCCTCCTGGCCGGCTGGAGCTGGACGCTCACGTTCGGTCACGGGCTGGCCCTGGACAAACCAGGCACCATTCTGGGCATCGTGACCTGGGGCGCGTATCTCGTGGCGATTGCCGCACGCTCGAGGCCGGGTCCCCGCGGGGAACGGGCCGCCGCCATCAGCGTCCTGGCATTTCTCTTGACTCTCGTGGCTTTCCTCGCTCTCCGGATCACGGCGAGCGACGCCGGCTTCTTCCTATAGGAGCGGGACGCCTTGGCACACGGGCGGGACGGAGGGCAGCGGGATGCGGCGACCATCGCTCTCGTCGGGCTCAGCCATCACACGGCACCCATCGAGTTGCGCGAGCGGGTGTACGTGGACGCCGCCAGCATCCGGCCGACCGTCCGGGAGGTGATGGAGTCGCCTGCGGTCGACGAATGTGTGGTGCTCTCGACCTGCAACCGGACGGAACTCTATCTGCACGCGGCCGATCGGGCGTCCGCCGAGGCCGTCGCGATCGGAGCGATCGCGGCCCGGGCAGGGATGAGCCCGAGCGAGGTAGAGGCCTACCTGTACCACCGTCACGGCCGCGAGGGCGTGCTCCACCTGTTTCGCGTCGCCGCTGGACTCGACTCGCTCGTCGTCGGCGAAGCGGAGATTCTAGGACAGGTGGGCGACGCCTACGAGCTGGGTCTATCGTTGCCCGACACCGTCGGGCCGGTCCTGCACCGGCTGTTCCAATCGGCCCAGGCCGTGGGTGGTGCGGTGCGATCGGAGACGTCTCTCGGCCGTGGCGCGGCTTCCATCCCCTCTGCCGCGGTGCGACTGGCGGCCAAGGTGTTCGGATCCCTCGAGGGAAAGAGCGCCATGGTGCTCGGCGCCGGGGAGATGGGCATCACAACGCTCCGATGTCTCCTTTCCGAGGGGATCTCAGACGTGCTGGTGGCCAATCGCACCCTCGATCGGGCGCGGGAGACGGTCGCCCAAATCGGCGGGAGGGCGATCTCGCTGGAGGCTGTTTGGGAGGCGATCTTCGAGGTTGACATCCTGGTGACGTCCACCTCGGCCGCAGAACCGGTCGTCACTCGCGACAAGTTGGCGACTTCACGAGAACAGGTCCGTTCGCCGCTCGTGGTTCTCGACATCGCCCTTCCACGGGATGTGGAACCGGACGTGGGCGCGCTTCCGGGCATCTTCCTCTACAACATCGATGACCTTCAGAAGGTCGTAGGCGCCACCGAAGAGGCGAGGCGGGCGGAAGCGGCCCCCGCCGAGGCGTTGGCGACGGATCACGCCACGCGCTTCTGGAGATGGTACCGGGCACGCGAGGTAGGTCCCCTCATCAGAGGACTTCGGGCACACGGTGAGGCGGTCCGCGTCGCCGAGTTGGAGCGGCTGCTCGCAGGGCTGGACGGGTTGAACGAGTCGGATCGGGAACGGATCGAAACCACCACGCGGCGGCTGTTGAACAAGCTCCTGCACCCGTCGACGGTTGCCCTTCGTCAGGCGGCCGCGGATCCGAACGCGATCGAGTTCCTGGACAGGTTGCGTGAAGAGATCACGCTCGCCGTTGGCTCGCCGCGGCCGGCGGGAGTGATGGACGAGGAGATCGAGAGCTCCGGGGCGGCGAACGGCCCGGCGGATGCCAAGAGCGAAGAGTCCAACGAAGCGAGAGGCTAATGGGTCTAAGAGTATTGGTGACGGGCGGCGCCGGCTTCATCGGCTCGCATGTGGCGGAAGCGTACCTCGCCGAGGGTTGGGAGGTCACGGCGCTGGACGACTTGAGCAGTGGCAAGCGGGAGAACGTGGCCGAGGGGGTCGAGTTCGTCGAGATGGACATTCGGTCCCCGGAGCTGCCCGACCTCCTGAGGCGGCGGTGCTTCGACGTGGTCAACCACCACGCCGCGCAGGTCGATGTGCGGATCTCCGTAGCCAGGCCACGCGACGATGCGTCGATCAACGTGGATGGCCTTCTCAATGTGCTCGAGGCATGCCGGCGCTCGGGCGTCGGGCGCGTCGTGTACGTTTCGTCCGGCGGTGTCGTCTATGGAGAGCCCGAAGACCTTCCCGTCGAGGAAACGCGGGCGAAGGCGCCGGCTTCGCCCTACGGCGTCAGCAAGCTCGCCGGAGAGCAGTACCTGGACTATTACAGGGTCGTCCAGAGCATGCCGTCCGTATCGTTGCGCTACTCGAACGTCTACGGCCCTCGCCAGAATCCCCATGGGGAGGCCGGCGTGGTGGCGATCTTCTCGCAACGCGCGATACGCGGGCGACCGCTGATCGTGTACGGAGACGGGGAACAGACGAGGGACTACGTGTACGTGAAAGACGTGGCCCGTGCCAACCTCGTGGCCTCGACGCTGGAGTTGGAGGATGCGGGGACCCTGGACGACTTCGCCTTCAACGTGGGGACGGGGATCGAGACGAGCGTAAACGACCTCGTGGGGCGGATTATCGAGATCGCGGGGCATGCCGAGGTGGAGCGGCAGGAGGCGAGAACCGGTGAGCTTTTGAGAAGCGCGCTCGACGTGCGCAAGTTGGAGAGTACCGGTTGGTCGGCTGAGTACAGCCTGACGGAGGGGTTGTCCGAGACGTATGGCTGGGTTGCCGCCGCGGAGGGTGGCGCGTGATCTCCGTGTTGGCGGTCGTCGTGGCGGCCCTCCAGGTGGCACGGCCCCTCGACTCTCCGTGGGACATGGTGATCCGTGCGACGCCGGCGACCAAGATCGTGCTCCTCGTTCTCCTTGTGTTCTCGCTCCTTTCCTGGATTCTGATCTTCTGGAAGTGGGTCGAGTTCCGCCGCGTTCGGGAGGAAGGCGACGAGTTCGTGGGGGAGATGGAGAGCTCGGCCGGACTCGCGGACGTCTACACGTCGCTTCGAGGACTCGAGGAGTCGCCCTATACGCGGGTATTCCGCCACGGGGTGAATTTCTTCACGGAGCTGCGGCCCCGCGCTCTTCAGGATCCCGTCGACCCGACCGAAGGTCTCTCGTCCACACAGCTGGACACATTGTGGCTCGTTCTGGAGAAGGCGCTGTCCCAGGAGCGTGACGACCTCGCCCACGGTCTTTCCTGGCTCGCGATCATCGGTTCGGTCAGCCCCCTTCTGGGCCTGATGGGCACGGTCATCGGCGTGATGAACTCCTTTATCGGGATCACTACCCGCGGCAGCGCGAACATCGCGGCGGTCGCTCCAGGCATCGCCGAAGCCCTGATTACAACCGTGGTCGGTCTCGCCGTCGCTATCCCGGCGGTCATCGCCTACAACCACTACGCGGCCAAGCTCGGTCTCTTCACGAGCGAGCTGGAGGGCTTCGCGAGCGAGTTCGTCGGCACTCTCGCTCGAGAGGGCCGACTGTGAACCGCAGATCTGGCCGCCATCTGGGCCTGAACGTCCGGGCCGAGATCAACGTGACCAGCCTGGTCGATGTCGCCTTCACCCTGCTCATCATCTTCATGATCACGGCCCCGATCATCCAGGGAGGGGTAGAGATCGAGGTGCCGCGTGCGCCTTCGGCTCCGCTTCAGGCGAGTGAGGGCATCGTGATCACCATCGACCGCGAGGGGCGGCTGTATCTCGACGACACGCCCGTTACGCCGGATGAGTTCGATGCGGCGATCGTCCAGGTGATTCGACGGCGCGATCCGGAAACGGTCTACGTGAAGGGCGACACCAACGTCTCCTATGGGGCTGTATTGCGCGTGATAGGCAAGCTCAAGGAAGCGGAGATCGAGGCGGTAAGCCTGATCGCCGAGCCCGAGGAGCCGCGGCGTGACGGCTAGCAAGCCTCCGAGGCACGGTGCCGGTTCTTCGGATCGCCGGGTCCCGCGTTCGGCGGTGATCGGTTCGATCGCGGTCCACGTCCTGGCGGTCGTAATCCTGTTCCGAGCCCCCTCCTCCCTCGAGGCGGTGCCTCTCCGTACGTATCGGGTGAAGCTCGTGGCTGCGGCGGCCGAGCTCGCCCCGCGCGCGCAGCGTCCATCTCCCGCGAAACCAACGGAGATGGAGCGTAGGGAGCGCCTTCCGGAACCGACCCCGAAGGAGACGCCCACCACGGAAGCCGAGACGAGCGACGAGCCGGAGGTAGAGCCTACTCAGCCTCCGGCGGCGGCCGAGGAGAGCGGTGAGGAGACCATCAATGTCCAGCTCGACGGGGCGGCTTTCGCGTTCCCGGAATACCTCGAAAACATCGTCCGACAGATCAACCGATACTGGCGTAGGCCGACCGGCGGACGCCATCTGCGGGCCGAGATCGTGTTTGTCATTCACAGGGACGGCGACGTGAGCGATATCGACTGGGTTCAAAAGTCGGGTGACACGTCTTTCGATCTCGAGGCGCAGGGAGCCGTGGAGGCTGCAGGTCGCTCGCTGGCCTTCGGTCCGCTGCCCGAGGGGTATCCGAGCGATCAACTGCGTGTCTCCTTCTACTTCGACCCGAGGAACTGACGTGCACGCTCTCGGTAATCGCTGGCCTCGCGGATCGACGGTGACTGTCTGCGCCTCGCTGGCAGGTGAACGCGCTTGATCTGGACTACTCCGACCGGTTCGAGATCCTCCCGGTTCCCGATTCACTTCGAGCTGGCTCGGCCGTCAACTACGGCCTGTGGAATCAGCTGGGAGCCGTCTGGCTCGTGGAGGGGACGCTCACGGTGAGCGGTCAACAGGCCATGCTCCGCATCGGACTGCACGATGTCGTCTATGGCTCCCTGAAGGAGGTGCAGGCCTTCACCCTGCCTCCGGTCGCGTCGCCCGACTTCCGAATGGCCGTACACCGGATCTCCGACGCGGTCGTGGAGTGGGCGACGGGCGAGCCCGGCATGGCTGCGAGCAAGATCGCGTTCTCGCGGCGCGCGGCAGACGGCACCTGGGACATCCACGTGGTCGACAGCGACGGTCGGGGCGTTCAGCGCGCCACCCGTCGAAACGCGCTGGTTTTCTCCCCCGCCTTTTCACCGGATGGGGGTCACATCGCCTATCAGTACCAGTCGAACTCGGGAGACGAGTCCGGCATCTACGATCTGGATATCGAAACCGGGCAAACCAGCGCCGTGACCAGCGGCAGCCTCATGCACCTGACGCCGGCGTTCGCTCCGGATGGCTCCCGGATCCTCTTCGCCCGTTTCGCTCCGGGCGGTACGGAGATCTTCGAGGTCGACCGATCCGGCGGTAGACCCCGAACGCTCACGAGCACGGCGATCGGAGACGCTCTGGGCCCCACGATGGCGCCGGACGGAAGGCGGTTCGCGTTCACCGGTAGCGCGGTCGGCGCGCCACAGATCTATGTGCAGGAAGGCGCCGGTGGGCGCCCCCGATTGATCAGCCGATTCGTCCGAGGTGCGGACAGCTATGCCACGTCGCCGGACTGGAATCCGCTGGACGACCGGATCGTCTATCAATCCCGCGTTCAGGGACAGTTTCAGATCGTCGTCGTCAACGCCGACGGGTCGGAGATGAGGCTCCTGACCTCCGAGGGCCGCAACGAAGACCCGAGCTGGGCGCCCGATGGACGCCACATCGTCTTCTCCTCGGATCGGGGGGGATACCATGGACTCTGGGTCCTGGACACGGTCACGGGACGGACCAGAAACCTCCTGAGAAACAATGACGATCAGCTTCCTGATTGGTCGGGTGCGCTGGACTTCGACCCATATTAGGCCAGACGATGCGCAAACTTGGCAACATTGAGCAGAGGCTCTAGCTTGCAGCGAGGAGAATCGCAAGAACGGCGTCGGCCCGTCCCGCCCACCGGTTGATGAAGCACGAAACGCTGAAGGAGAAGAGTATGCGTCCAACGGCCCGCTGGACGGCGATGGCCAGCCTCGTCCTTTTCGGCCTGATTTCCTGCAGCTCCAACCCCGAGCCCGAGGTGGAGCCGGTGACGGACGAAGCGCCGGCGGCTGCGGATCCCGGACCGGATCCAGCCGAGCTCGCGGAGGCGGCCGCCCGGTCGTTGTGCGAACAGGCGGAAGCGGCTGCGCGGCGGGGTGACTACGATGGGGCCCGCCAATTGTACAACCAGGCGATGTCGGAGTACGCCGGCACGGCGTGCGCCCGGAGCGCCAGTTCAGAGATCGACCGCATCGATGCCATCGAAACCCTGGAAGAGCGGATTTATTTCGCTTTCGACCGGGCGGAGCTCACGGACGAGTCCGTGGTGACTCTCAATCAAAAGGCCGAGGTGCTTCGCCGGCACCCGGACGTGCGAATGACGATCGAGGGGCACTGCGACGAGCGGGGCTCGATCGAGTACAATTTCGCGCTCGGCATGCGCCGGGCACAGGCAGCGAAGAACTATCTGAGCGGCCTCGGGATCGCAGAAGCTCGCTTTCGTGCGGTCAGCTTCGGGAAGGAGCGCCCCCTCGATCCGGACCACAACGAGTATGCGTGGGCTCTGAACCGTCGCGACGAGTTCGTGATCGAGAACCTCGGATCCATCTGAGTATGGGGAGCTCCGGGGCGGTGAGGTGGACGTTGGTGGTGCCGCTCGTCTTTCTTGGCGGGGCATGCGCGAGCAAGGGCGACATGCACCAGATGGAGGCGAACATGCTGGCCGAGATCAGGGCGATCAAGGCCAGTCAGGATAGCCTTAATCGCGAGCTGCGCGGCGTCGTGGTCGACAGCCTGGAAACGCAGGAGATGCGGCAACTCCAGGGGCGCTCCGAGCAGCAGCGGCAGTTGCAGGCGATGCAGCAGTCGCTGGCCCAGGTCCTCGATCTCTTGGGTCAGATCGAAACGGAGCTTCAGCGGAGCCGCGCGTACGGCCAGACAACGCCGGTGCCCGGGATCCCGGGTAGACCGATCGGCGATGCCGGAACCGGCACGCCCGGGCTTGACGCTGGTGGTGATGATGAGGCGGTGGCCCTCTACAACTCCGCCCAGAACCAGTTCAACCGCGGCGCCTATGCGACGGCGCGAGCGGGCTTCGCCGAGTACCTCCGCATCTACTCCGATAGCGAGCTGGCGCCTGATGCGCAGTTCTATCTGGCGCGCACGCACGAGGAGACGGATGACCCCGCCGCGGCGCTCGCGGAGTACGCTCGGGTGCTGGAGTTGTACCCAAACTCACGTCGCGCCCCGTCGGCCCTCTATGCGAGCGGCCGAATCGAGCTGGATCGGGGAAACACCCAGGATGCCATCGAGTTCTTCTCGCGTGTCGTCCGAGGCTACCCCAACAGCGATGAGGCCATCCTTGCCGAGCGACGTCTCAGCGACCTCCGACAGTAGTTCCGCCTCGAGCTCCTCAGCGGGCTGCTCCTAGCCGTCGCCCTCGGCTGCCGGGAACACCGTGCGCTGTCCGAGCTGCCAGCACCTGGACGATCGGGTCGTAGACTCGAGGCTCGTTCGAGCCGGCAGCTCGGTCCGTCGCCGCCGCGAGTGTGCGGCATGCGGGCGCCGCTTCACCACCTACGAGCGCCTGGAGGAGGAGCCGCTCACCGTGCGCAAGCGGAGCGGCGTCGTTGAGCCGTTCGAGCGCTCTAAGCTGAAGCGCAGCATACAGATTGCATGCGCCAAGCGGCCGGTGGCCGACTCCATTGATGAGCTTGTGGATGCGATCGAGGAAGAACTGGCGAGCTCCGACGGCCGGGAGGCGAAGACGGCGCGCATCGGCGAACTGGTGATGGAGCGACTCTCGGCCCTCGACCAGGTCGCGTACGTCCGCTTCGCCTCCGTGTACCGAAACTTTCAAGAGACCACGGAGTTCGAGCAGGAGGTGCACGAGCTGCAGAGACGCCGGCGATACGAGGCACCCGGACAGGCCGATTTGTTCCGCCGCTCGGGGAATCCGGCCGACAGGCCATCCGGTGAGGAGTGATGCCCCGCGACAGCGCCGAGATGCCGTTCCTGGACCACCTCGAAGAGCTGAGATGGCGGATCATCTGGAGCCTGGTCGCGATCATGGTGGGCTCCGTGATCGGCTTCCTAGTCGTCGTCCAGTTGAACGTGATCGGCGTGCTGGAGCGGCCGATTCAGGAGCTTCTGCCGGACCGCAAGCTCGTATTCACCAGTCCGACCACGCCGTTCTTCGTAAGCTTGAAGTTGGGAGTCGCCGTCGGTTTGCTGCTGGCGCTTCCGGTACTGATCTATCAGGCGTGGGCCTTTCTCTCGCCTGCGTTGAAACAGAATGAGCGCAGATACGTCGTGCCGGGCGCCGTGGGCGGGATCGTCTTGTTCGCCGCCGGCGTCGGCATGGCCTATTTCCTGGCCCTCCCCGTCGGGCTTCGCTTCCTGCTGACGTTCCAGGCGGAGAGCCTCGCCCCAATCATCACGATCGATGAGTACTTGAAGTTCGCCACCGGCGTGATCCTCGCGTTCGGCGTGCTCTTCCAACTGCCTGTCGTCCTTGTCGTGCTGGGTCTGCTGGGCATCGTGACGCCCGCCTCGCTGGGCAAGTACCGCCGGCACGCCATCGTCATTCTCGCGGTCCTCTCGGCCTTGTTGACCCCGGCCGACCCGGGGACGATGCTGATGCTTCTCATGCCGCTCGTTCTGCTGTACGAGCTCTCGATCTGGCTCACCCGCGTGGCGATCCGCCGCAAGGACGTTGGCGCCGAGGAGAGCGGACCGCTCCCGGCACGATGAAGCCGTCCGGGCGGGCGCTCGCGCTGTGTGCGGCCTTCGCGGCCAGCTCCGCGCTACCCTGGCAGTCCGGTTTGGCTCAGGAGGAGGGAGCGCCGCGGGATTCGGTCCCCCCCGACTCCGTGCCCCAGCTCGACCAGCGGATCCTCGAAGCACAGCGCAGCGCTCTGCCTGCCGACACCGATTCGGTGGCCGTGGACTCCACGCGCGTCGCCGATGTGGACGAGCGACGTGAGGCGCTCAGCGAGGGCGGCTTCCCGGAGCGAGACGACGTCTTCTCGCAGCTCGTCGCCCTGCCCGGATTTCGCATCCTCGAATACCGTGGCGCGCGGGTCGAGCTCGACCTGGAGCTGGAATCCGTGCGGCTGATGGGGGAGGCCCAGGCCAACTACGAGGAGGCGGTGCTGCGGGCCGACTCGATCACCTACCTGGCGCGATCACGCTTCATCTCCGCGCTCGGTGACATCGCCCTCCTCGGCCCCGAGCAGGCCGAGGTCGTCAGTGACTCGGGCCCGCTCTACTACGATGTCGCGACCCTGAAGGGTACGATCTTCGACGCCGAGACCCAGTTCGCCGATCGAGGAGCGACCTGGCGGGTCCGGGGGGACGCGATTCCGGCGGGCACGGATACCCTGTTCGTCCTGTCGGGTGAATTCACCTCGTGCGAACTCGAGCAGCCCCACTACCGCTTCGCCTCGGGACAGATCAAGCTCGTCAACGAGAACACCCTCGTCGCCTGGCCCGTTGTCCTCTACGTGGGCAACGTGCCGATCGCCTGGCTCCCCTTCATCGCGCAAGACATCCGCCCGGGACGCCGCAGCGGTCTCATCCCACCCCGCTTCGGGATCAACGACTTTCTCGCGTCGGGAGACATAGGTCGGCAGATCACGGACTTCGGTTACTACTGGGCGATCAACGATTTTATGGATGCCCAGTTCACGGTCGACTGGTTCGGGGGTCAGTTCACGCGGGTGAACGGTGCTTACCGGTACAAGTTCCTGAAGAACTTCCTGCAGGGAAACCTGCTCACCAGCTACAGCTTCGGAGAGACGGGCAACAACCTCTCGCTGGCCTGGAGTCATAATCAGGACCTGACGCCGCAGACCCAGCTCAGGATCAACGCCCAGTACGTGCAGAACACGAGGGTGTTCGAGGACCAGAGCTTCGATCCCAGGGAGCAGACCGCGATCATCACCTCGGACCTCGGCCTCAACCACCGCTTCGGCTTCGGTAACGTGTCATTGAGCGCTCGGCGCAGGCAGTTTCTCGAAGAGGATGGTCGAGTGGACCTCACGCTGCCGTCCTTCAACATGAGCTTCTCTCCGGTGACGCTGTTTCGCGCCCCGGCCAGCCGGGAAGGGGCGTTCAACAACCTCACCTGGAGCGGCGGCCTGAACTTCCAGCGTACCGAGCAGAGCCGCGACTTCGGGGACGACAAGCAAGCCACCACGGGCGGGGTAACCAGCTCGCTCACGCTCCATGAGCTAAGTATCAGCGGGTCGGCCAACTACGACGAGCGGGTTACCGTGCCAGCCGACTCGCTGGGGAACGATCTGGCCGAGGAGCTGCAGGGGACCGGCCGCTGGAACGTCGCAGCGAGCTACCGACTCGGGCTGGTCGGCTCGACGACGCTGCGTCCACGGGTGGCCGTCGATGGCGCCATGTTCCGCTCGGACAGCACCGGGCGCAGCTTTGTCACCGTGCCGACGCGCTTCAACGTCGGCGTCACGCTGACGACGGACGTCTTCGGGTTCTGGCCTGGATTTGGACCCTTCTCCAGCATCCGGCACAAGTTCTCCCCACAAGTCACCTGGGCGTACGCGCCCGCCGTCGAGGTGCCGGATTCCATCGCCAGCATTCCCGGGATTCCCCTTCCCTCCGGTGCGGCTCAGAACCGATTGCAGATCAACGTCAACCAGACGTTCGAGGCGAAGCTCAAGCCCAGGCTGCAGGAAGAGGCTCAGCGCGAGGAGCTGGAAGTCTTGGGTCCCATGGAGGCACCCGAGGTGCGGGAGCGCCCAGCGCTGCCCGGCGAGCTGCCGGCCGAAGAGCCGTTGCCGGAAGAGCCGCTGGAGGATGAGCTACCGCTGGAGGGAGCGGGGGCCGAGGTCACGGCGGACTCCGCCGCAGCTGATTCGCTGGCGCTCGCCGCCGTGACGGCGCAGACGGACAGCGCCGAAGCGCCGAGTGCCGGCCCGGGCGCGAGGTCGAGGCTGGAACAGGTCGGGCGACGGCGGTCGGCCACCGAGCAAAGTGTCGTCATCCTCTCCTTGAACTCCACGCCGCTGGTGTTCGACTTCGAGCGCAAGGACCAGCCCAAGCTGGTCACCGAGAGGTGGCGCACCAACATCACCTCGGACCTGCTGCGCGGCGTGGCCACGAACATCGAGTTCGACCTGTTCAGGGGCTCCGGCGAAGACCGCGAGTTCAGCATGTACCTGTCCTCGGTGGGCGCCAGCTTCGGCTTCGGCTCGTCTAGAAGTCTCGGGTCGATCTTCGGGCTCGGCAGAAGCGGCAGGGATCAACCTCTCGCGTTGGCGAACTCATCGCAGCGGCTGGACTCCCGCCGACGTCTCAACTCCTTTGACCCGGACGATCGGTTCGATGGGGGCTCGACAGGGCCCTGGAACGTTCAGTTCAATTACTCCCTGGTGCGTTCCCGGCCCGAGGAGGGTGGTAACGAGAGCCAGTCTGTCGGCGGCACCATATCGCTGCGGCCGACGCCCAACTGGCGGATGCGCTGGACGACCCAGTACAACATCACCCAAGGCCAGTTCGGAGCGCAGATCGTGACCCTCGAGCGGGACCTGCACCGCTGGCAGGCTATCTTCGGCTTCAGCAAGTCACCAAACGGTAACCTGATCTTCAACTTTTCCATCGGCTTGAAGGATGCGCCGGAGCTGCAATTCGGATACGACCAGCAGGGTCTGTCGGGCTTCCCCTGATCTCGCGACGGCGGAGCGCAACCACGGGAGAACTCGGTTCTTGCGGCTTTGACAATCGCGACGGAGGCTCTCTACATTGGCCCGCGCTCTTGCCGATTTCGGGCTGCCGGTCCGAGGCAGGTACACCCAAACGCCCGTTCCCGATGGAACAGAGGATGTTCGAAGCAGCTCCCCCCACCCTCCAGATGGTCAAGGAGCCGGTCGCTCAGCGTCTCGAAGCGGTAGAGGCCGCCATCACGAGCATGGTGCCGGCGGACTACGAGGCGACCGACGAGGTGAGCGAGTACATCCTCTCGCTGCGTGGGAAGCTCTTTCGGCCCGCGATCCTCCTGCTTGCGAACGGGGTTGGGGACCAGCCGTCCGAGAACGCGATTCGCCTCGCGGCGGTGGTGGAGCTGATCCACGTGGCGACGCTGGTCCACGATGATGCGGTCGACCACTCGGTCCGTCGGCGCGGCCTCCCCACGGTGAACGCGCGATTCAGCCACCAAATCGCGATCATAATGGGGGACTACCTCTACTCGAGGGCGGTCATGGAGATGACCCCGCTGGGCGACGTCGAGCCGATTTACTTGCTGGGACATGCAGCTAATCGCATGACAATTGGTGAGATGCGACAGTTGCTATCACATGATACATTAATGTTCTCGGAAGAGGATTATTATCGACTCTGCGAGTGCAAGACCGCCGCGCTAATGGCCGCAGCCTGTGAGCTCGGCGGGATGTACGGAGCTGGCTTCACTCGCGATTCACTGAAGAACTTCGGTTTCAACCTGGGCATGGCGTTTCAGGTTACGGATGACCTGCTCGACTACACGGCGCCGACGGACGTGACCGGAAAGCCGAGCGGGCAGGACTTGCGTGAGCACAAGGTCACCCTCCCGCTGATCGCCGCGCTTCGCGAGATGACGCCGTCCGACCAGCAGGTCGTGCGAGACCTGTTCAGCGAGCCTGACCCACCCGATGATGCCGTGCGGACCGTCGTGGAGGCTGTCGGCCGAACCGGTGGGTTGGAATACGCCCGGAACCGCGGCGAGGAGTACGGCGATCGGGCGCGAAGCTACCTGGACGGCCTACCGGTGGGCGATTGTCTGGATGCGCTTCACGCCGCGGTCGATTTCGTGACACAGAGGCAGAGCTGAGCGATGGAGTACGGACGACGAAAGGCGACGGCGCGCCGCGTGGCGCTCATCGTCGCGGGCGGGTTGCTCCTGGGCGGCCTGGTTACCGAGCTGCTGATCCTGGCGCTCCCCCCGAGCGCCGCGAGACAGTTCTTCATAACGACCGTATCGGCGAGCCTCGGGCCGTTGTCGATCGATCTCCACGTGATGGCGATCACGCTCGGCCCGCTCATGCTGCGCCTGAACATTCTGAGCGTCATAGGGATACTACTGGTCGCGTGGTTCGCGAGGTCGCTTCTGTAGTACGACCCTGCCGAGGGGGGCATTGCCATGTTTGGTGGACTCGGGATGTGGGAGCTTCTCCTCATCTTCTTCATCATCCTTCTGTTCTTTGGAGCGAGGCGGCTGCCGGAGATCGGCAGTTCGCTGGGCAAGGGAATCCGGGAGTTCAAGGACTCCGTGAAGGAGATCGAAGGAGGGAGCGCATCTGAGATCTCGGGCGGCCAGGAAGAGGCGTCGTCCTCCTCGAAGACCGCCGAGACGGCGACGGACGCCGACCGGGGGCCCGCCGGCCCCTAGGAGCCGAAGGGCGAGTTCGACTGCGCTTGCTGGGCTAGACGGTCTCTGAGATCGACGACGTCGGCCTCCTCGCGAAGGCCCTGAAGCCACTGATTCAGCTGTTGCTGTTGCTGCTGCAGCGTGAGCTGAGCCCGTATCCCGTCCTTCATCGCCTCGAACGACTCGACCGACGGCTCGGATCGCTCCAGCACCTCCAGGAGAACGATGGTCTCGCCGGCGTCCGCCGGTCCGCCCGCGACTCCCTGCGGTAGGCCGAATGCTTCTCCCACGGCTTCGGTGTCGCGGCCCAGGCCTGGAACGAACTCCAGCCTCGTGAATGGCTGCGTGACCTGCTCCGGCCAGCCGGTGCTCTGGCTGATGTCGGTGAGCATGACGCCGTCGGAAAGCGCGGCCGCCGCCATGCCCATGGCGGCTTCTTTCCGCCTCTGCTGAAGCAGCAGCTCCTCGATGCTCGCCTCCACCTCGGTCACGTCGAACGTTCCGCCCTCGTGCACCTCATCGAGTTCGAGCATATGGAAACCGCTCGCGTTCTCGAAGAACTGACTGAGATCGCCGATGGCGGTCGTCGGGTCGAACGCCCAATCGACGCCCACCCCGAGGGCGCCTGCGCCCGGCACGAATTCTGTCGACTCCGTGAGGGTGATGCCTTCACGGATCGGGATGCCCAACGAGTCGGCGGCTGTCTTCAGATCCGTGTCCAGCGCCAAACCCTCCAGCTCGTCCAGCTGGTCAAACAGCACGTCCTCGGTCTCGTCGGAGAGCTGGACCGGGATGAGGATGTGACTCGCCGTCGCCGTATCGCCGTCGCGGGTGTCCACTCGCAGCAGGTGGTAACCTTGTGGCGAGAGGATCGGTTCGGAGGTCTCTCCGACGGGGATCGAGAAGGCTGCGTCTCCGAGGGGGCCCGCCAGGTCGCCGCGGGCGAAGCGACCGAGGCTGCCGCCGCTCTCCCTTGTCGCTTGATCAGCAGAATGGCTTTGTGCCAGCTCCTCGAAGTCAGCTTCGCCGGCCAACAGGATCCGGCGCAACGAGTCCGCCCGGGCCGCCGCCGCTGCCGTGTCTGCAGCCGACGGAGCGGCGGAAAGACTGACCATGCTCACGATCGCGGTTGCCGGCTTCTCGTAATCGTCGCGATGCTCACGGTAATAGGAACGGATGTCGTCGTCCGAGACGACGATTCCCGACGCGTCGACGTCGGTCACCGGGTTCACGGTCACATAGCGGACGCGGGCCGTCTGGCTTCGGTCCCGATAGGCACGCCAGACCTCGTCCTCGCTCACGTATACGGACGACTGGATCTGCTCGGCGAGCTTCTGCCGAGGCAAGATGTTCCGGTAGTAGGACTCGATCTGAAGTAGAAGAACCTCGTCGACGACCGGGTTGGCAAAGAACTGTCGATACTTGTCGTAGTCGAAGCTGCCGTCCGTCTGGAAGGCCGGATGGCCCATCAGATCGGGTGGTGGGGCCGTCCGGAACGCCTCCCGAATCTCAGCGTCGCTGATCTCGATCGAGAGGCGGCTCAGCTCCTGCTCGAGCAGAGCCTGCGAGATCATGGTCTCCCACGCGGCGTCCCGGATTCTCCGAGCCTCCTCGTCCGTGAGCGGCCGGTCCGCCTGCGAGCGTGCGATGTCCAGACGTCCCTCGAGCAGCTGGTTCCACTGCGCCAGCCGAATCTCCTGGCCGTTCACCGTTAGCACGACCGGGTTCGGTCCGGTCGCCGCCGATGACTGGCGGCTCTGTACCCAGTCCAGGACCAGCCAACCCACGAAGGCGATAGAGAGGAGGAGCATCACCCACTTGGCGCTGTCCCGCATCGCACGCATGACCATCGCACACCGTCCCTGCCAACCAAAAAGCGAAACGGCCCCTAAAGGCCGCGGATCTCTCCCACCTGAAGACCGATTCCCGAATGTCCGGCAAGCTAGCTGCCACGGCGGCATGCGGCAACCAAAATGCCCCTGTTTTCGTTGACTTCCCCGGATCGAGTCGGGTACCTTGCGGGCTGTTCATCGGCGCCTCGAGCGCGAAGCGAACCATTCACTCATCCGTCGTAGCCGGCCCATGCAGTCCGACCATATCGAAGCCAACCAGATTCGCAGATTCGAGCGCCAGTACGCAGAGAATCCCGAGAGCTTCGTGTTCGCTCGCCTGGCGGATGCTCACCGAAAGGCCGGGAATACGGAGAAAGGCCTGGAGATCCTCGAGCGGGGGCTCGAGCGGCATCCCGACTACATGAGCGCTCACATCGTGCACGCGCGCTGCCTGATGGATCTCGGTCGCCAGGAAGGGGCCGTGGAGGCGTGGAGCAGGGTCCTCGAGCTGGATCCGCAGAACCTCGTCGCGCTGCGCGCGTTGGCGGAGCTGGCCATCGCGGCGGGAAACCGGGCTGTCGCGCGGACGTGGGCTGAGCGGCTCCTGCACGTCGACCCCCTGAACGAGGAGGCCGCCCGGCTGGTGGCGGAGACGGCACCCGACATCCCTTCAAGGGTCGATCACGATTCCGTCGACGTGGCAGTGGGGCGGGAGGGCCCTGATGAGGCCGCCGCTACCGCAACGCAACTCGCCACCCACCCGGACGAGTCCGGCAGATCACGCCACTCGGGCATGATTACGGAGACGATGGCCGATCTCTACGCACGGCAGGGGCTGTATGAGGAAGCTGCCCACATATACTGGGAGCTCGTCAAACGTCAGCCCGCGGACCCGAGCCTGCGCGAGCGTCTGGCGCAGGCGCAGGCCCTGGCCAGCGGGACGTCGAAGATGGAGAGCGAGCGTCCTGGCGTTCGCCCGTCGGCAGACGCTTCCGTGGGGGCGGAGCCGTTGCGGGAGGAGGTGCTAGCGGGCCGGAAGCGAGAGACGAGTGACGCGCCTGAGGAACCTGACCGCGATGCTGTCTCGGCGGCGAGTCCCGCGGACGCCGGTGGCATCCGCTCTCACCTCCAGGCGTTGATCCGGGGCAATGCCGACATCGAGCTATCCGCCATCGACGACCCGCAAACGGAGGCGGACGGACGGTCGCCGGGCCCAACCGTGCCACGGGAGGATCCCGGACCCGAGCGATCGTCTTCGGGATTCGGCGAGTGGCTTCGCAGCCGCAGGCGATAGCGTCCGTTGAGAATCGGAGTCCTGCACGGCCCCAACCTCAACCTCCTTGGCCGCCGCGATCCCACCCGTTATGGCGAGCTGACGCTCGACGCCATCGATCGCCTTCTTCGCGAGCGGGCGGATGATCGCGGGGTGGACCTCGTCAACGTCCAATCCAACCACGAGGGCGTGCTCATCGATTGGATTCACGAGCACATGGGGGATGTGGACGGTTGGCTCGTCAACCCGGCGGCTCTCGGTCACACCAGCTATGCTCTGCGTGACGCGCTGGAGGCTTCGGGCAGTCCGTTCGTGGAAGTTCATCTGTCGAACGTGCACGCGCGTGAGCCGTTTCGCGGTCGATCGGTCTTGGCACAGATCGCCCTCGGTGTCGTCTCCGGCTTTCACGCAGACAGCTATCTGGTCGCGCTCGACGCGCTGCTGGCACACCTGACGGCGGACGTGACGGACGACCCGGAGTGACCACGGCAGTCGAGACTCGCCGGGACCGGATCACCAAGCTCAGGGTCGAGCTCGCCAATCACGGCCTGGACGCGGCCTTGCTCACCCACGGGCCCAACGTGCGTTATCTATCGGGGTTCAGCGGATCGAGCGGGATGTTCGTCGTCCTTCCCGAAGAGGCCGGCCTGATCACCGATTTTCGCTACGCGGAGCAGGCTGGAGCGGAGGTGGACGGGGTTGCCGAGGTCCTCGTGGCCGTCGACGGCCTGTCGTCGATGTTGGCAGAGCGTCTCAGGGACCGCTCGCAGGTCCGCACGGTCGGCTTCGAGGCGGGCTACGTGAGTGTGCGCGACCGTCGCGAGCTCGGGGAGCGCTGCGGGAGCGTCGTGTGGGACGATCTCCCGCAAACGGTGGAGCGCCTGCGAGCCGTGAAGGACTCAGCCGAGCTCGCGTCCATCGACCGGGCGGTCCAAGTCGCCGAGCGGGCACTGGAGGAGACGTTGACCGCGGTCGATGAGGGCATGACGGAGCTCGAGCTGGCAACAGAGCTGCGCTACCGCCTGGCGCTCCAGGGTTCGACAGGAGAGCCGTTCGAGACGATCGTGGCGAGCGGAGAGAGAACGGCTCTTCCTCACGCGAGCCCGTCTGAGCGGTGCCTCCGAGAGGGTGACCTTCTCCTGCTCGATTTTGGTGCCACCGTCGA
>JARRMU010000058.1:0-23878 GCA_037385645.1 Gemmatimonadales bacterium | reverse complement strand
CTGGCGCGCCACCGCCTGGATGCCCTCGAGGATGACGCCGTAATCCTGCTCGAGAACATGTGGGCTACACACGATGACGAAGCGATCCGGGCCGAGTGGCAGGCGGCGATGGAGGAGCTGGCCGATCTCCCCTATCGGGTTATCGAAGTCCCGATGGAGGAACAGTGCCTTACGGTGGTCGAGGATCCGCAGCGGGGGAAGAACATGTTCGCCCTCGGGATGCTCGCGTGGGTGCACGATCTCGACCTGGATCTGGTGAAGGATCAGATTGCCCACGCCTTCCGGCGCAAGTCGGAGGAGGTCTACCGGCGCAACGTGGAGCTGCTCGAGCTCGGCGTCTCGTGGGCCCGGGAGAACCTCGACTTCAGAATCGAGGTCCCGCGCGAGCCGACGGGGCAGGAGATGATCGTCATGAACGGCAACCAGGCCATCGCTCTCGGCGCGATCGCGGCGGGGATGGAGCTGGCGGCCATGTATCCGATCACCCCGGCGACCTCGGTCTCCCACCACCTCGGCGAGGTGTTCCTGAAGTTCGGCGGCGTCGTCCACCAAGCGGAGGACGAGATCGCGGCGGCCGGCGTGGCGATCGGTGCCTCATACTCGGGGAAGGTCGCGTTCACGATCACATCCGGGCCCGGAATGGCCCTCAAGACGGAGTTCCTCGGGCTCGCGGTGATGACGGAGACGCCCCTCGTAGTGGTCGACGTGCAGCGTGGAGGGCCGAGCACCGGCCTCCCGACCAAGGTCGAGCAGTCGGATCTCCTGGCCGCGATCTTCGGCCAGCCAGGGGACGCTCCGCATGTGGTGATCGCTCCAGCCACGATCGAGGACTGCTTCCATTCGATGATCACGGCGAGACGAATCGCCGAGACGCTGCGCACGGTCGTCATCGTGCTCACCGACGCGAATCTGGCGACGGGAGTGCAGCCGTACCCTCGTCCCGAGCTCGATCCGGCCTGGCAGGCCCCGCCGCCCGACCTTTCTCCGGCGCCCGACGGGACGCGCCCCTACGAGTGGGATCCGCGGACGGGCCTCTCCCGCCGGTTCATCCCCGGCCAGCCGGGCGGGATGTTCACAATGACCGGCCTGGCCCACGACGAGCGTAGCCAAGTGGCCTACAGCTCGGACATCAACCAGAGAGCGGCCTCCATGCGGAGCCGGAAGATCGCCGTCTTCCAGGGTACGATGAAGCCGCCGAAGGTGTACGGCGAAGAATCGGGCGACCTGTTGGTCGTCGGCTGGGGTAGCACGAAGGGCGCGATCGAGGAGGCGGTAGACCGGGCGCGGGCCGAGGGGCTGAGCGTCTCGTCCCTGCACCTCACGTTCATGTCGCCGCTCGAGCCCGGGATACGGGAGATCTTCAGCCGCTTCAAGAAGGTGATGACGGTCGAGATCAACTACAGCGACGATCCGGACGAGCCGTACATCACCGACGAGAACAGACGGCGCGGTCAGCTCGCCTGGCTGTTGAGGGCACAGACGCTCGTGGACGTAGGCTGCTGGACCCGGGTTCTCGGGGAGCCGCTTCGTCCGGGCGCGATCCACGAAGTGATGCGCGCGAACACGACCGGCGCCGGCACCACCGGCGCCAACACGCCTGAAGGAGGTACCTCGTGAGTGCTGTCGGCTGCTCGCTCTTCTGCTCGATCCAGGACGACGAGCGCGAGCTCGGCATGGCCGACTACGAGTCGGCGCGCGCCCGGTGGTGCCCGGGCTGCGGGGACCACGCGGTCCTCACGTCGATGCAGCGCCTGCTGGCCGAGGAGCAGCTCGCCCCTGAACGCACGGTCTTCGTCTCGGGCATCGGCTGCTCGAGCCGGTTTCCGCACTACATGAAGACGTACGGCTTCCACGGCCTCCATGGCCGCGCGCTGCCTGTCGCCACCGGGATCAAACTGCATCGGCCGGAGCTCGAGGTCTTCGTCGTGATGGGGGATGGCGACTGCGTCTCGATCGGAGCCGGACACTGGGTTCACGCCACCCGCTACAACATGGACATGGTCGCCCTCATGCTCGACAACGAGGTCTACGGGCTGACGAAGAACCAGACCTCGCCCACGACGCCGGTCGGCTACGCGACGAACACCCAGCCGTACGGCACCTATCTGCCAGCCATGAACCCCGTGGAGGCGACGCTCGGAATCACGAACGCATCCTTCGTGGCGCAGACGGCCGAGTGGATTCCGCCCCACCTCTACGCGACGATCAGGGCCGCCTACGAGCACGACGGCTTCGCCTTCGTGAGGATCCTCCAGCGGTGCCCCAAGTTCACCGGGGACATCTTCCAGCAGTACATCCAGAGCCCGGACATGGTCGAGCTTCTGGAGCACGAGGCCGGTGTCGAGACGCCCGCCCTGCACGCGATCTACAAGAACCGGCGCCGGCACGACCCGCGTGACATCAACGCGGCGCGTCAGCTGGCGGAGACGGACGACGTCGTGCGGTTGGGCATTTTCTTCCGCGATGAGTCTTTGCCACGTTACGAGGAGACGCGCTCCCTCCCCTCCTTCACCGCGGAGGAGAGGATCTCGATCCTGAACGAGGAGTTCGACCGCTATGCCGTCTGAGGAAGTCGCGACAGCAGCCGCGACGGACGAAGTGATAGAGGATTCGATGGAGGATTCGGTGGAGCCCTCGCAAGCGCCGGAAGAATCCGAGCGTCCGGAGGCGTCGAGCGAGGCCGCGCCGGCCGCGGAGGCGGCCGCCCCTGACGCGTCGGAAGCGCCCGAGACGACCGCAGCCATCGCGGCATCCGAGAGCGCCGACGAGCAGGAAGGACCCGCGGACGCGGCCCTCGCGGCCGTGGCGCGGGAGCGTGAGGCGTTCCGCTCGGCCCTCGCGCTCACCCTCGACCAGGTGCGCAACGACCTGGACGTGCGAGCCGCGCGAGAGGACGGAACCGGTGCGCGAGCGGCCGCCGAGCTCGGCCACTTCGCCGCCGGCCGGATCGATCCCGAGCGCTTCGCGGCGTTGACATCGGCGGCGCAATCGGAGGACGATTCGTGGCTCGAGCCCGCCCGCCGGGCTCTCGACACGCTGCGTGCGGTCAAGGCGCGCCGCGACGGACTGTTCAGCGCCCAGGTCGAGCCCGGGGGCGACCTGTACGCCGAGGTGGACCGCGCGCTGGCCGACGCGGGCCGAGCCTTCGGAGCGGCGCGCGTCTTCGAGCTGGCCCGCGCGGGCAAGTACGCCGCGGCGGAGCACGATCCCATGCTCTCGGCCTTTCCGTTCCGCCGCTGGTCGGCGGCCGAGCGGGCCAAGGCGCCGCCGCTCGTGGTGGAGGTGGACGGTAAGGATCTGGTCGTCGGCGGTCTGGCCGGCTTCCTGGACGGAACGGTGAAGCTCGTGCTCGTCGTCCGCGGAGCATCGCCGCCGGCTCCGCTCGTTCGGCTGGTGACGCCGGGGATCCTCGTGCTGCAGACGAGCGAGGCGGAAGAGCTGGAGGTCGTCGGCAGGACGGCCGGCCCGGCGATCGCCGCTCTCGTGCCCGAGGAGGCGGGCAGCTTTCTGCACCAGCCCGCCGCGGGCGGCGCCCGTGTGGAGGTGCGGCACATCCCGAAAGAGGAGCCCAAGAGAGGGCTGGGTCAGATCTCCGCCTTTCAGCAGGCCGAGGAGCTCGGATTGCTCGCGGCGCTGGCTGCGAGCACGGCAGACACGGCTGGTGGCCCAGGCCCGGCGGCCGAAACGGGGGCCGCCGGCACGGCCGGCGCGCCGGTCTCGGCGGCTGGAGCGGAGGTCCCCCAACAGCAGCCGGCGGAGCCCGTGGACAAGCTGGCCGCCTGGCTCCTCAAGCAGGCGGATCTCTCAGACCTCGGCTGATGAGCACCGCACCGATTCTGACATCGGTGGCCATCCTCGGAGGGGTCGGCTTCACCTTCGGCACCCTGATCGCGATCGCGAACCGGAAGCTCAAGGTCTGGGAGGATCCGCGCATCGACACGATCACGGACCTTCTTCCCGGTGCCAACTGCGGCGCGTGCGGCTTCGCCGGCTGCCGCGCCTTCGCGGAGGAGGCGATCGAAGGCGCCGTGGCGCCGGCGGGTTGCACGGTGTTGAGCCGGATGGAGGTCGAGGCGGTCGCCGCCTTCCTGGGCGTTGAGGCCGGCGAGGCCAACAAGCGGGTGGCCCGGCTCCTCTGCGCGGGCGGATCCGACGTGGCCGGCCCGAAGGCCGAGTACCACGGAGTGGAGAGCTGCGCGGCGGCGGTCGCGGTCGGCGGCGGCGGAAAGGGGTGCACGTGGGGATGCGTGGGTCTGGCTGACTGCGCCGTCTCCTGTGACTTCGACGCCATCTGGATGAACGAGGTCGACCTGCCGGTGGTCGACCCCGAGAAGTGTACGGCCTGCAACGACTGCGTCGAGGCATGCCCGCTCGACCTGTTCGAGCTCATGCCGATCGACCACAAGTTGATCGTACAGTGCAAGAGCCTCCTTCAGGGCGACGCGGCCACGGAGCTGTGCTCGGTGGCGTGCGACGCCTGCGGGCGGTGCGCTGTGGACGCGGCGCCCGGGCTGATCGAGATGGTCTCCGGGCTGCCGGTCGTCGACTACACGAAGAACGAGCTCGCCGATCCGAGCGCCTGCGACCGCTGCCCGACGGGGGCGATCACGTGGGTGGAGGGCGCGCAGTTCGCGCTCAAATCCGAAACGGATTCTGGGATGACGATGGATAGCGAAGCCTTTGACAGACGGCCCGCGATGGCCGGGAGTGAGGTGGCATGATCAAGTTGAGGAAGCCGTCGGACACACGAGCCCGAACCGGCCCCGCCCCCTATCCGGGCAAGCCGGTCGCCACGGACGGCACGGGCGCGGTGGTCCACGTCGAGACGTCGGCCAGCGAGGGAGCGGGCGCCTATCCGATCACGCCCTCGACCCAGATGGGCGAGGGATGGGCCGCCGCGATGGCCGCCGGCAAGACGAACGTCAACGGTAAGCCGCTGATCTTCTTCGAGCCCGAGGGAGAGCATGCCGCCGCCGCCGTGACGGCCGGGATGAGCATGACCGGCCTGCGCGCGACCAACTTCTCGAGCGGACAGGGGATCGCGTACATGCACGAGTCCCTGTACGCGGCCACCGGCAAGCGTCTCACCTACGTCCTCAACATCGCGGCCCGCGCGATGACCAAGCACGCCCTGAACGTGCACGCCGGCCACGACGACTACCACGCCATCGACGACACGGGCTTTTTCCAGCTCTTTGCCAAGAACGTGCAGCACGCCGCCGATCTCACGGCGATCGCGCACCGGATCGCCGAGCTCTCGCTCAACCCGGGAGCGGTGGCGCAGGACGGCTTCCTCACCAGCCACGTGATCGAGTCGATGCTCCTGCCCGAGCCGGAGCTGATCAAGGAATACCTGGGCGACCCGTCCGACATCATCGACTCGGTGACGCCGGCCCAGCGCTTCACATTCGGGCCCACGCGGCGGCGCGTGCCGGAGATGTTCGACCTGGACTATCCCGCGATGTTGGGTGTCGTCCAGAACCAGGACAGCTACGCCCAGGGCGTGGCGGCCCAGCGACCCTTCTACTTCGACCACATCCGTGACCTCGCCGACCGGGCGATGCGCGAGTACGCCGAGCTCAGCGGCCGAGAGTACGCGCGGGCCATGGGCTACCGGCTCGAGGACGCCGAGTACGTATTGGCGGGCCAGGGTTCCGTGGTCTGGAATGCCGAGGCCGTCGCCGACTACCTGCGGGAGTCGCGCGGTCTCAAGGTCGGGGTCCTGGACATCGTCATGTTCAGGCCCTTCCCGGCGGATCTCGTCACCGCCCTGCTGCGCGGAAAGAGGGCGGTCACGGTGCTCGAGCGCGTGGACCAGCCGCTGGCGGTCGACGCCCCGCTTCTGCGGGAGATGCGCGCCGCCATGTCGCAGGGGATGGAGAACGCGCGGTCCAACAACGGCCGCCCCTTCCCCGCCCTCGAGACGGTGTCGCCGGACGAGGTCCCGGCCTTCTACTCGGGCGGCTTCGGCTTCGGAAGCCGCGACCTCCAGCCCGGCGACATCATCGCCGCGGTCGACAACATGCTGGAGGGCGGCAAGGGCAGGCGGCAGTTCTACCTCGGGATCGACTTCATCCGCGAGGACACCCACCTGCCCAAGCTCCAGATCTGGCAGCACCAGCTCAGGGAGGCGTACCCGGACCTCAAGGACCTGGCGCTCGAGCCGACGGAACGGCCGCTTCGAGCTGCTGGGGCTCGACGTGAAGGCAAACCCGAAGTACGGCTCCGAGAAGAAGGGGCAGCCGACTACCTTTTACGCCACGCTCAGTCACGAGCCGGTGCGGCTGAATTCCGAGCTCAAGCACGTCGACGTCGTGCTCTCGCCGGACCCCAACGTCTTCCGGAACTCGGACCCGTTCGAGGGAATGGCCGAAGGCGGCGTATTCGTGATCCAGAGCGACTTGGACGCCGATGATCTGTGGGAGGACTTCCCGGCTGAGGCCCGCCGGACGATCCGCGAGCTCGGGATCAAGGTCTACGCGCTGGACGCCTTTCAGATAGCCACGGAGGAGGCCTCGGACCCGGAACTCCGCTACCGGATGCAGGGGGCGGCGTTCATGGGCGCCTTCTTCGCGGCCTCTCCCTTGATGGAACGCGAGGGAATCACCGACGAGAACCTGTTCGAGGGGATCCGCGCCCAGCTCACGAAGAAGTTCGGACACCTGGGGGAGCGGGTCGTCGAGGACAACGTGCGGGTGATCCGTCGGGGCTTCGAGGAGCTACGCGAGGTCCCGGCGCTTCCCGAGGCGGAGGGGGATGTCGAGGCGGTCGGCGAGGTCGTGGCGGGCGAGATCCCCACGGTCCTCGACGTGGCGAACGCGCGGCCGGGCGTCGGAAACCCGGGACGCTTCTGGGAGCAGGTGTGCGGCGTCTGCAAGGTCGGGCAGGACACGATCGCCGACCCGTTCGCCGCGATCAGCGCCATCCCGGCGGGCACGAGCACGATCCGCGACATGACCGACATCCGCTTCGAGGTGCCCGACTTCATCCCCGAGCTGTGCACGGGCTGCAGCCAGTGCTGGGTGCAGTGCCCCGACGCGGCGATCCCGGGCGTGGTGAACTCCGTGGAGCAGGTCCTCGACACGGCGATCGCCGCGGCGGCCAACGGCCGGCCACTGGACCGGATGAAGCAGGTATCGAAGAACCTCGCCAACGAGTCGCGCAAGGTCCTGAAGGGTGTTCCGTTCACGACCTTCGGGAACGTCGTCTCGGACGCCTACAAGAACCTGGTCGAGAAGCTGAATTGGGACGCCGAGCGGAGGCGGGCGCTGGACGAGGAGTTCGCGGCCGTCTACTCCGTCCTGGCCGAGTTCCCGCTCGCCAAGACTGTTCCGTTCTTCGACGTGCCGGAGCGCGCCGAGAAGGGCAGCGGCGGGTTGCTCTCGATCACCGTGAGCCCCGACGCCTGCAAGGGCTGCAACATCTGCGTCGACGTCTGCCCCGAGAACGCGCTCGTCACCGTCCGCCAGGACGAGGAGATCGTCGACCGGCTGCGCCGGAACTGGAAGGTATGGGAGCGCCTTCCGGACACGCCCGACAAGTACCTCAACGTCTCCGACCTGGAGGAGGGAATCGGCGTCCTGCCGACACTGCTCCTCAAGAAGGGGATCTATCGCTCGATGGTGGGGGGCGACGGGGCCTGCATGGGGTGCGGCGAGAAGACCGCCGTCCACTTGATCGTCTCGACGATCGAGGCGCTCATGCAGCCGCGGGTGGAGGCCTTCGTGGAGGAATTGGACTGACTAATCGCCGAGCTCGACGCCAAGGCGCGGGACATCCTGGCCGCCGACGCCGACCTGGACCTCGCCTCGGTCGTCGATGGCTCGAGCGTGGACGTGCCGGTGGACGAGGAGAAACGGTCGCAGCTCAAGCTCTACACGGACACGATCTCCGCGCTCCGCGACCTCAGGTGGCGATACGTGGAGGGCCCAAGCGGGCAGGGCCGCTCCAACGCGGCGATCACCAACGCCACCGGCTGCTCCTCGGTGTGGGGCAGCACCTTCCCCTACAACCCGTATCCGTATCCCTGGGTCAACCACCTCTTCCAGGACGCCCCCTCGATCGCCATCGGCGTGTTCGAGGGCAACATGCGGAAGATGGCCGATGGGTTCGTCAACGTGCGACGCGCCAAGCTGCTCCTGGACGGGAGCTATGATCCCGACCAGCACGAGCCCGCGTTGAGAATGCTCGACTGGCGGGACTTCACGGATGAGGAGTTCGGGCTCTGCCCGCCGATCCTCTCTGTCGGCGGCGACGGGGCGATGTTCGACATCGGCTTCCAGAACCTCTCGCGGCTGCTTGCCTCCGGGAAGCCGATCCGCGCGATCGTCCTGGACACGCAGGTCTACTCGAACACCGGCGGCCAGGCGTGCACGAGCGGGTTCACCGGACAGGTCTCCGACATGGCGGCCTACGGGAAGGCCCACCACGGCAAGGAGGAGACCCGCAAGGAGATCTCCCTGCTGGGCATCGCGCACCGAGGGGCGTTCGTGATGCAGACCTCGCAGGCGCTGCCCTCGCACCTGATCGGGGGTGTGCTCAAGGCGCTCCAGACACGCCGGCCCGCCTTGATCAACATCTACACGCCCTGTCCGGTGGAGCACGGCCTCGCCGACGATTGGTCGGTTCACGCGGCGAAGTTCGCGCTCGAGAGCCGGGCGTTCCCCTTCCTCGTCTACGATCCGGACGCCGGCCCGAGCTTCACGGACTGCCTCGACCTCGACGGCAACCCCGACATCGAAGAGACGTGGCCGACGTACGAGATCGAGTACGTGGACGCCGACGGCGAGACGCAGCGCATGGAGACGCCGGTCACCATCGCCGACTGGGCCGCCACGGAGGGACGGTTCAAGAAGCACTTCCGTGCCGTTCCGGCCGATACCCCGGATGACGAGCTGATGCCGTTCGCCGACTACGTCTTCGCCTCCGCCGAGGACCGCGAGGACGTGACGCCGTTCATCCACGTGATCGACGAGGAGAAACATCTCGAGCGCCGAGCCGTCTCGCACGAGATGGTCGAGCTGGCGGAGGACCGGCTCCTCTTCTGGTCGCAGCTCAAGGAGCTCGGCGGCCTGTCGGTCTCCGAGGTCGCGCGCGATCGGGTAGAGGAGGAGATCGAGGCCGAGCTCGAGGGCAAGATCGAGGCGCTGCGGGCGGAGTACGAGGCGAAGCTGGCCCAACTCAGGGCCACGTTCCCGCCGCTCATCGCGCGTCGGCTGGCGGAGGGCCTCCTCAAGGCGAACGGGAACTCGACGGTGACGGAGCTGCTGGCCCGCGCCGAGGCGGCGCCCGATCTGGAGCCCGTTCGCTTCGATGACTCCGCGGCCGCAGCGATCGGCTCGCTGACCGGAGCGCCCACAGCGCCCGCCGCAGGAGCACCCGCCGCCGCGGCTGCCGCGGCACCGGCCGCGGTCGTCGAGCCCGCGCCGGCCGAGGTCGCCGTCGCGGAGGCAGAGGAGGAAGAAGAAGAGGGGCTGGTTCTAGAGCCCTACATCGACACGGCCCTCTGCACCTCGTGCGACGAGTGCATCAACATCAACAAGAAGATGTTCGCCTACGACGAGAACAAGCAGGCGTACATCAAGGATGCGAAAGCGGGCACCTTCCGGGAGATCGTGCAGGCGGCCGAGAAGTGCACGGCGCGGATCATTCACCCCGGGACCCCGCTGAACCCGAAGGAGAAGAACCTGGAGAAGTGGCTCAAGCGGGCCGAGCCCTTCAGTTGAGCTCTCGACGGAGCGCTCCCACGAGCGCCCGAGCGAGCCGGGGTCGGAGCCGGGAGCGATGCGAGCGCGGCTGAGCTTCCGGCACGGGGTCCACCCGCCGGAGCACAAGGAGCTCACGGCGGAGGTCCCGGTCCGCCGCATGCCGTACCCCGACGAGATCGTCCTCCCGCTGCGGCAACACACCGGCAAGCCCGCCCTGCCCCTGGTGGAAGTCGGCGACCGGGTGGAGCGAGGCGACAAGATCGGCGAGGCGGATGGTTTCATCTCCGTGCCCATCCACGCCTCCTCGGCGGGCACGGTAGAGGAGATCGGCCTCTGGCCGCACCCTGACGGGAGCATGGCCGAGGCGATCCGCATCAAGGTCGACGCGTTCTCGCCCCAGATTCCGCGACCCCGAATCATCCCGCACTGGGATGGCCTCACCCCGGACCAGGTCGTGAAGGCGGTCCAGCGGGCCGGCGTGGTCGGGCTGGGTGGGGCGGCCTTCCCCACCCACGTGAAGCTCCTGCCGCCCGACGACGTGGCGGTCGACATGCTGATCGTCAACGGGGCCGAGTGCGAGCCGTACCTGACCACCGATCACCGCGTGATGGCGGAGTTCCCAGAGCGGGTCCAGTTCGGGATCCGCATCATGCTGCACACGCTCGGCGTCGAGCGGGCGATCATCGGGGTGGAGAAGAACAAGCCCGACGCGATCGAGGCGCTGCGCCGAACGCTGCCGGACGACCTCGACGTGGCCGTGCAGGGGCTGACGGTGAAGTATCCGCAAGGCTACGAGAAGATGCTCATCCACGCCCTGACCGGCCGGGACGTGCCACCGGGCAAGCTGCCGATGCATGTGGGGGTCGTCGTCCAGAACGTCGCGTCGCTCGCCTGCATCGCGGAGGTGTTCGAGACCGGCCTCCCCCTCATCGAGCGGGTCGTCACGGTCACCGGCCCCGGCCTTCAGAAGCCCTCCAACCTGATCGTCCCGGTGGGCGCCAAGATTCGCGACGTGCTCGATTTCTGCGGCGGGCTGTCGGATGAGGCGACCCAGATCGTATTCGGCGGCCCGATGATGGGCGGCTCGCAGCCCGATATCGACGCTCCGATCATCAAGAGCACCACCTCGTCGTCTTGACCGAGAAGGAGTCGAAGGCGCGCCGCACTTTCCCCTGCATCAAGTGCGGCCACTGCCTCGATGCCTGCCCGGTCTTCCTCAACCCGTCGCTGCTCGGAATCCTGGCGCAGGCGGGACGGTTCGAGGAAATGGAGGAGGCGGACCTCGCCACCTGCATGCTGTGTGGCTGCTGCTCCTACGTCTGCCCATCGAACATCCCGCTGTCGCAGATGTTCGCCCTCGCCAAAGCGGGGGCGCAGCGCAGAAAGCAGCAGGCGGCGTGACCGAGACCCCTCTAGACGGCGGCCTCATGCTCCAGCTGAGGGCTTCGCCCCACCTGAAGGCGCCCGACTCGACGCCCAAGATCATGTGGAACGTGGTGGGCAGCCTCGTCCCCGTGATCGCCGCTGCTACCTGGTACTTCGGCCCGAGCGCGCTCTTGGTGATCGGCGCGGCCACCGCCGGTGCCGTTCTCACGGAGCGGGCGTTCGGCCAGCGAGGCAGCCTCGGGGACGGCTCGGGCGCGATCACCGGAATCCTCCTCGGCCTCACCCTGCCGCCGGGCGTGCCGCTGTGGATCGCATTCGTCGGCGGGGCGTTCGGGATCGGATTCGGCAAGCTCGTGTTCGGCGGACTGGGCCAGAACATCTTCAACCCGGCCCTCCTCGGCCGGGCGTTTCTCCAGGCAGCCTTCCCCGCCGTGATGACGACGTGGCCGGGCGCGCCGGCGACGGTCGCCCGCTGGAGCCAGCTTCGCGGCGACAACCTGGCCTTTCCGTTCACGACCCCGAGCGTGGACGCCGTGACGGGAGCGACGCCGCTCGGGCTCATGAAGTTCGAGAGCACGTCCACGAGCGTGACGCAGCTGATGATCGGTGATATCAGCGGCTCGGTGGGCGAAACGGCCGGGATCCTGATCCTGCTGTGCGGCGCCTACCTGGCAGCTCGCAACTACCTCAACTGGAGGATCCCCGTCGCCGTCTTCGCCGCCGTGGCGGCGCTCTCCGGCCTGCTCTACGCCGTGGATTCGGCGCGCTTCGCCAGCCCGCTGTTCGCCCTGTTCTCGGGCGGGTTGATGTTGGGAGCGGTGTACATGGCAACCGACATGGTGACCTCGCCGGTGACGAACGCGGGGGCGTGGATCTTCGGGATCGGGATCGGGATCCTGGTGGTCGTCATCCGGACCTGGGGCGGTCTGCCCGAGGGCGTGATGTACGCGATCCTGCTCATGAACGCGCTCGTCCCGTTCATCAACCGGGCGACCCAGCCGACGCCTTACGGGAGCCCCGGTCGAGCCGCCAAGCACCGCGCCCGCGGAGCCGAGGCATGAGCGGCGGAGCCGACCGGCGCGAGCGTGGGCGGAAGCTGCCGATCGCGGGCGAGCCGGAGGGCGGGACAGAGCCGGGCGTGACGAACGGCGAGGGCGCCGGAACCGCCGCTGCGGAAGCCGCGGACAAGGCCGAAGCCGAGGCCAAAGCGCCAGCGGCACCGGCCGAAGCCGACGCCAGCACAGCAGCAACGACCCCGGCCGAGCTCACCGTCAAGGATGTGCCATCCTGGCGGCTGATCCTGACCCTCGCGCTCGCGGGGGCGATAGCCGGGCTGGCGATCGTCCTGGTCTTCGGCTGGGCGGCGCCCAGAATCGAAGCCCACCGGGCGGCGGCGCTGCGGGCGGCGATCCAGGAGGTTCTCGGAGGGCCCGAGCGCTACGAGACGCTGTTCGTGCTGGATGGAGCACTGACGGCGGCCTTGCCGGCGAACGTGGACAGCGCGGGACTGGACCGGGTCTACGCGGGCTACGCTCGGGACGGAAGCCGGATGGGCTTTGCGGTCGCCGGAGAGCAGCCCGGCTATCAGGACATCGTGGGGTTGATCTTCGGCTACGACCCGGACAGCGATGAGCTGCTCGGGATGAAGGTGCTGGAGAGCAAGGAAACCCCCGGACTCGGCGACAAGATCGAGAAGGACAGCGCCTTCGTCGCCTCGTTCCGCGGCGTCGTGCCCCTGATCGAGGGCGTCAAGGCCGGCGAGGGTACGGATGGCGAGCACGAGGTGGACATGATCACGGGAGCCACCATCTCCTCGCGCACGGTGATCGAAATCATCAACAAGCGAATGGAGTCCATCGGTCCGATGATTCAGGCTTTCGCGGCCGAGTCGGCCGTTGCGGCGGAGTCCGGGCGAACGGAGCGCGAGCCCGCGGGCAACGCGGCGGAGGCGGGCGGATGACGGAACCCGAGAACGCGACCGACCTCGTCCGGCACGCGCCGGGCGCTCACGAGGACGGGCTTCCGATCCCCGGCCGCACGACCACGCCCACCCAGGACTTCCTGCGCGGGGTGTGGGAAGAGAACCCGGTTCTCGTGCAGATGCTCGGCCTCTGCCCGGCCCTCGCCGTCACCAACACGGTGGCCAACAGCCTCGCGATGGGACTCGCCACCTTCTTCGTGCTGACGGGCTCGAGCCTGCTGGTCTCCACCTTCAAGGGCTTGATCCCCAAGGAGGTCCGGATCGCCTCCTTCATCCTCATCATCGCGACGTTCGTGACGATCGCGGACATGACGCTGGCCGCTGTGGTGCCCGACATCCACAAGGCGCTCGGCGCGTTCATCGCGTTGATCGTCGTCAACTGCATGATCCTCGGCCGCCAGGAGGCGTTCGCGTCCAAGCGACCCGTCGGTCGTGCGCTGCTGGATGCCGTGGGCACCGGCTTCGGCTTCATCATCGCGATGGTGATGATGGGCTCGATCCGGGAGCTGCTCGGCAACGGGAGCCTGCTGGGCTACAGCGTGTTCGGACCGTCGTTCGAGCCGTGGATCATCATGATCCTGCCCCCGGGCGGCTTCCTCACCCTGGGCATCATCCTGCTGGCGTTCGGGTGGTGGCGCGAACGGAAGGCGGCGGAGGTGCCGCGGGTGCGCCGCTGGCCGCACGGCGTGGCGTCGAGGAGAGCGGCATGAGCTCCGACCTGTTCTGGATCCTGATCTCCGCGATGCTCGTGAACAACTTCACCCTGCATCTCTTCCTCGGCCTGTGCCCGTTCATGGGGGTGTCGGCCAAGATCGCCACGGCGCTCCGCATGGGCGCCGCCAACATCTTCGTGCTGACGATCACCTCGCTGGTGGCGTCGTTCCTGAACGCGTACGTGCTCCCCTACGCGCCGTACCTGAGACTGATCTCCTTCATCGTGGTGATCGCCTCGCTGGTGCAGATCGTGGAGATGACGATCAAGAAGGTGAGCCCGACGCTGTTCCGGGAGCTGGGGATCTACCTGCCCCTGATCACCACCAACTGCGCGATCCTCGGCCTGGCCATCTTCCAGACGAACCGCGGCTACGGCTTTTTGGAGGGCCTCGCCTTCGCGCTCGGCGCCGGTCTCGGACTCACGCTGGCGCTGGTGCTCATGGCTTCGATCCGGGAGCGGGCCGAGCTGGCCGACATCCCGGCGCTCGCGAAGGGGATGGGCCTGGTGCTGATCATCGCCGGCAGCCTCTCGCTCGCCTTCATGGGCTTCGCCGGGTTGTCGACGCCATGAGCAGCCGGGGCTGGCCGGCGCGCCATGACCGCGTCACCGAGTCGATAACGTCGGCGCTGTGGAAGGCATGATGAACGAGATCCTCGCCGTGCTGGCATTTGCCGCCTTGTTCGCCCTCTTCGGCGTGTTGCGGCTCAGAGCCGGCTGCTCCGGTGACCCGGCCGGCTGCGGGCGCTGCGGCGAGATCTGCACGAAAGAGCCTCGAAACGACCGCGGACGGGAGCAACCCGACCCGCCACTGGAGGTGCATCGATGACCGTTAGTCGCCGGAGGTTCCTGTCTCTCGGCGTGGGCGCCTTCGTCGTCCTGACGCTGCCCGCCTCCCTTCGTCGCATGATCCGCCAGGCCCGACGCAGCGTCCCCCTCATGGGCACGATCGCCGATCTGGTGGTCGTCGACCCGGATGAGGCGAAGGCTCAGGAGGCGATCGACGCGGCGATCCGCGAGCTGCGCTGGGTCGAGCGGACGATGTCTCACTTCACGCCGGACTCCGACGTCGGCCGGGCCAACCTGGGCGCTGCCTCCGGCCCGGTGGCGGTGACCGCTGCCACGGCGGCGGTGCTCGAGGAAGCGCTCCGTTGGGCCGAGCTGAGCGACGGCCGGTTCGACCCGTGCCTCGGCAAGGCCTCCGCGCTCTGGAGCGTGGGCGAGCGGCAGACGCCACCGAGCACATCGGAGACCCGGCGATTTGCCGGCGAGCGCCTGTACCGGGAACTCGAGGTGGACCGCTGGCAGGGCGACCCGGTGGTTCGCTTCCGAAGCGATGCGGCCGCGATCGACCTCGGGGGGATCGCCAAGGGATACGGAGTCGACCGGGCGGTGCGGGCCCTGCGCGAGCGAGGCGTGGAGCACGCTCTCGTCAACGCAGGCGGAGACCTCTACGCCATGGGACGCTCTGAAGATGGAGATCCGTGGGAGATCGGAGTCCGCGACCCCCTCGATCCGGGCCGTCTCGCAGCGACGCTTGGCGCTTCGGACAGGGCGCTCGCCACCTCCGGCGACTACTTCCGCTACTTCGATCACGGCGGACGGCGATATCACCACCTGATAGACCCGGCTACCGGCGAGCCGACGATGTCGAGGCACCACAGCATCACGGTGGCCGCCAACACGTGTATGGCGGCCGATGCGGGAGGCACGGCCGCCTTCGGCTGTGAGCTCGACGAGGCGAGAGAGCTGATCGCGCGCGCGGAGCCGGGCGCCGAGATCGTCCACACGGCGTAGTTTGAAGGCAGTTAACGGGCACCGATGATCGCCACGCAGGCCTGGAGGAGAGGATGAGCGACGAGAGGAACGTGGAGGACACGGAGGGTGGCGAGATCCGCGTGGCCTACTGCTCGGCCTGCGACCGCGAGGTGCGGCTTCAGGTTCCGCCAGAGGACGGCCCGAGCGAAGAGGACGGCGACTCCTACGCCGAGTCCGACCACCTGAAGGGCATCTGCCTCGACGTCGGAGAGGACTGCACAGGAGCCTTCTGCCCGTTCGGGGATCAGCCGTTCGCGGAGGGGGGTTAGCCCGCGGAGCCAAGAGCTGAGGAACGGCCCCTCACCCCGCGCTGGGATCCCTCACCACTCCCGTAAACAGCAGCGCACCCGACAGCCTCTCGCGGATCGCGAACAGGAACGGGCGATCGGCGCGGAACATCGGCGGCGCCGAGGTCACTCCGACCTCCACCGAGGTCACGGCCGCTGCGCGCGTGCCCTCCTCGTCCACGTCGACGAACGCCTTCTGCTTTACCCGGCTGATGTGGAGCTGCATGGCGAGCGCGTCGCGCTGCATGCGCGAGAAGTCGGCGGTCGCCGGGTCGAACGCGACCTCCATTCCGAGGGCCTCGAGGGCGTCGTTCAGGGTCTTCTCGTACTCGAGCGCGAACTTGGGAAGCGCGACGAGAAGCTCCGTCTCTCCCAGTCCGGCGATGATTTCTGCCCATGCCTCGGCATCGAGCGACTCTACGAACTCTCCGATGTCGGTCGCATCGGAGGGTAGCACGACCGTCATGGCGAACGCCTCGCCGCCGTACGGCAGCTCGATCGCCTGGTAGTCCGGCGTCTGCGCGTACGGAAACGCCTCGTCGCTCATCGACATGAACGGCACCGAGACGGTCGAGCCGTCGGAGCGCCGGAAATCGCCGGTCGCCGTCCGATCCGGATCGAACTGGAGCGTCCACTCTCCCTCGAAGTAGATCGCGTTGATGAGGAAGGCCATCGTGAGCGGATTGATCGGCGGGTCCACGATCGCGTCGATCAGACCGTCCGTCGCCTCGCTTACCCAGGCGTTGATCACGTCCGCCGCGCCCGGGTCGCTGAAGTCGAGCGCCTCGACGCGCGCCAGGAAGTCGCGTTCCACCTCGCTGACGTAGGCGTCCTCGAGCGCGAAGCCCTCGCGGTGCCACACGGAGTTGCCGATCTCCAACCGAACGGCGGGGTCGAGGCCCGAGAGGAGATCTATGAGGCTCCGGTACGAGACGCCGATCTGATCACGCTCGAGCCCGCCGAGCCTGAGCGCGTCACGCATTGCCTCGAACGTCCCGGCCTCGGCTCCGGCGAGGGCCATGCCGAGCGCCATCGACGCGCTGAGCGGCGAGACGAAGATGTTGGCCGCCGGGTCTTCCTCCCGCACGATCTCGCGCAGGAAGTCGAACGCGAACGCCTCACCGGCAGCCGCCAGGGCGCGCTCATCAGCGGTCAGCGGCCGCGGCAGGGATTCGATGGGCTCCACGTCCTGCGGTTCGGCGGGAGAGCTGCACGCCGAAAGCAGAAGGACAGCGCCGAGCAGCGTGAGCAGGGGACGATTGGTAGTCATACAGATCATCGGCCTGACCCGGAAAGAGAGGTGATCTCACAACTGTACATGCTCCCCTCCGCGTCGGCCCCCGTTCACAAACGCATCGCGGAATCACTCCGCGAGCGCCCCGACGAGGCCCTTGCGGCCTTCCCGCGAACGGTCCCACCGTGGATCAGATCCGAACCACCACCCCTACAGCATCGGAGGAGTGAGATGAGCGGCAGACTCGTGACCGCGGCGCTGGTGACGTTCGTCCTCGCGCTGGCGGTTCCATTCAAGGCCTCGGCCCAGACGAGGACCGGCTCCGGCTACGCCGTCTATGTCCCGCACGGGGAGATGGTGCAGGAGTTCTCCAGCGGGAGCACCGTAGTGCGCTTCTCGCAGCAGGGCTTCAGCCTCGCCGACGAGCCGGACGACCCGCTCAATATGGTCAGCTTCGACTGCGCGGGCGTTACGGCTATGACGTCCGCCGGGCAGACGTCCCACGGGCATTGCGACGGGGTCACGACGGACGGCGACACCTACTCCCTCTGGTGGCGCGGAGACGACACGGGCGGCGATTGGGGCTTTATCGCCGGCACCGGCAAATACTCCGGGATCAACGGGGGCGGCACCTACCAGCCGGTCGCCGAATGGCCCGACGGCAAGAACGTGGTCCGGTGGACCAGCGAGTGGGCCTTGCAGTAGAGCTCGACGACCACCGGGGCGGGGCGACGGGCTAAGCTCCGCCCCCTTCGGCGGGCGCGCGGCCGTCGCTCCGCCAGCTTGCCCTCCAGCCTTCCGGCCTCCAGCTTTTTTTGCGGGCTCGCCCCGGCGCCGGAGAACACTTCGGGTCGCCGGGGTAGGAGACCGGAAGCAACTCGCTGGCAGCGCCCGAAGAGACGCGACGAGCGCCGAGGAGACCGAGTGGAGCCCACAGACGTCCAGAACCCGGACTATTACCACAAGGTCATCGACTGCCAGTGGGGATGCCCGGCCCACACCAACGTCCCGGAATACATCCGTCTCATCGCCCAGGGCCGATACTCGGACTCCTACTGGCTGAACCGCGAGTCGAACGTCTTCCCGGGGATTCTCGGGCGCACCTGCGACCGTCCCTGCGAGCCCGCCTGTAGAAGGACGCGCCTCGACGGCAAGCCGGTCGCGATCTGCCGCCTCAAGCGCGTGGCGGCCGATCTCCGGGACCCGACCGAGAGCCGTCTGCCGGCGATCCCGGAGGCGAAGAACGGCAAGCGAATCGCCCTGGTGGGAGCCGGACCCGCCTCGCTCACGGTCTGCAACGACCTCATGCCGCTGGGTTACGAGTGCGTGATCTTCGAGAAGCTCTCCAAGCCGGGCGGGCTCATGCGCACGAACATCCCCGCCTTCCGCCTCCCGCCCGCGGTGTTGGACGGCGAGATCGACATGATCCTCGACATGGGGGTCGAGGTCCGCTACGGGACCGAGATCAGCAGCCTCAAGGCGCTGCTCGACGAGGACTGGGACGCCGTGTTCATCGGCTCGGGGGCGCCAAAGGGAAAGAACCTCGACATCCCCGGCCGCTACGACTCCGATCGCAGCCACATCGGGATCGAGTGGCTCGAGGGCGTCCACTTTGAGCATATCGACTCGATCGGCGAGCGGGTGCTGGTGATCGGGGTGGGCAACACGGCGATGGACTGCTGCCGGACGGCCAAGCGGCTGGGCGGCACGGACGTCAAGGTGATGGCGCGCAAGTCGAAGGAGTACTTCAAGGCCTCGGCCTGGGAGCTCGATGACGCCGAGGAGGAGCAGGTCGAGATCGTCGAGAACCACTCCCCGAAGCGGTTCATCATCGAGGACGGGGTGCTGGTCGGGATGGAGTTCGAGCTCGTGACCTGGCACGAGGGGCCGGACGGGCGCCTGAAGTCGGAGGCGCACGGCACGGTCGAGTTCCCCTGCGATGACGTAATCCTCGCGATCGGCCAGGACAACGCCTTCCCCTGGATCGAACGGGACATCGGGATCGAGTTCACCGAGTGGGAGATGCCGGTCGTCGACCGCACGACCTTCCAGACGACCCGGGAGGGCGTCTTCGTGGGCGGCGACGCCGCCTGGGGCCCCGAGAACATCATCTGGGCGGTGGAGCACGGCCATCAGGCCGCGATCTCGATCCACAACTACTGCCAGGGGATCCCCCTGACCGACCGGGTGCCCTACGGCCAGAACCTCGTCAGCGCGAAGATGGGAATGCTGGAGTGGGCCTACAGCAACGAGTACAACCCGGCGGCTCGCGCGCAGATGCAGCACGTGGACCTCCGGCGGCGTTTCGAGAAGCTGGCCGTCGAGGTGGAGCTCGGGTTCGATCCGGAGCAGGCAGCGGTCGAGGTCGAGCGTTGCCTGAACTGCGACATCCAGACCCACTTCACAGCGCCACTCTGCATCGAGTGCGACGCCTGCATCGACATCTGCCCCGTCGACTGCCTGACGATCACCACCAACGGCCCCGAAGAGGATCTCAGAACCCGTCTGAGGGCGAGCGCAGAGAACCTGGAGCAGGATCTCTACGTGTCGGCCGCACTGCCGCAGACCGGGCGGGTGATGGTCAAGGACGAGGACATCTGCGTCCACTGCGGCCTCTGCGCCGATCGCTGCCCGACCGCCGCGTTCGACATGCGTAAGTCCGAGCTTCTCATCCCCTATGCGGATCGGGAGCCGCTGCCCTGGGTCGACAAGGCTCCGGCCGGGAGCGCCGGCAAGGCCGGAAGGGCCGGCTCATCACTCGACGAACAGACGTCATGGCCAGCGCAGGTCTAGACCGGACGAACGACTTCGCGTTCAAGATCGGCACGGTGAATGGCACCGGGTCGGCGAGCGCGAACGGCCTGCTCATGCAGTCGATCTTCCGGATGGGCATCCCGGTGTCCGGAAAGAACATCTTCCCCTCGAACATCCAGGGCCTTCCGACCTGGTACGAGGTGCGGGTGAACAGGGACGGACACATCGCACGCACGCCCAGGATCGACCTGATGGTGACGCTGAACCCGAACTCCGAGGAGCGGGACATCGCCGAGGTGGTGCCGGGCGGCTACGTGGTCCACGACTCGAGCTGGCCTCTGGAAGAGGAGCTGAGGAGGGAGGACGTGACCTTCCTCGGCGTGCCGATGGGACAGATGTGCGTGGAGGCGTTCGAGGGCGCCCGGGCGCGGATCCTGATGAAGAACATCCTCTACGTCGGCATCCTGACGGCGCTGCTGGACATCGACACGGAGGTCGTGAAGGGGCTGCTGCGCGAGAGGTTCGGGCGCAAGCCGAAGCTGCTCGACTCGAACTACCTCGCGGTCAAGATGGGCTACGACTATGCGAAGGAGCACTTCGAGTGCCCCCTGCCCCTGAGGCTCGAGGCGATGGACGAGACGGGCGACTGCGTGTTGATGGACGGCAACACGGCCGCTGCGCTCGGCTGTCTGTACGCCGGTGCCACGGTGGCGGCCTGGTATCCGATCACGCCCGCCACCTCTCTCATGGACCGGTTCCTGGCCTTCTGCGAGGACTATCGGAAGGATCGGGAGACCGGAAAGAACCTCTACTGCATCATCCAGGCGGAGGATGAGCTGGCCGCCGTGGGCATGGTCCTGGGCGCGAGCTGGATGGGGGCGCGCGCGTTCACGCCGACCTCGGGCCCCGGGATCTCGCTCATGAGCGAGTTCATCGGCCTCGCCTACTATGCCGAGATCCCGGCCGTCATATTCGACGTGCAGCGCACCGGACCCTCAACCGGCATGCCCACCCGGACCCAGCAGTGCGACCTGCTGCTGTGCGCCTACGCCTCGCACGGCGACACCAAGCACCTCCTACTCTTCCCGGCCGATCCCAGCGAGTGCTTCGAGCTGGCGGTGCGCGCGTTCGACCTTGCCGACCGCTTCCAGACGGCGGTCTTCGTGCTCTCCGATCTGGACATCGCGATGAACGACTGGGCCTGCCCGCGGATGGAGTGGGACGACTCCTACGAGCACGATCGCGGCCGCGTCCTGAGCTCCGATCAGATCGACGCGCTGGACGCCTTCTACCGCTACCTGGACGTGGACGAGCAGGCGGTGGCCGCACGGACCCTCCCGGGCGTGAACCCGAAGGGAGCCTATTTCACTCGCGGCTCGGGGCACACCAAGTTCGGCCGCTATACGGAGGACTCCGCCGAGTATGTGGAGGTCGTCGACCGGATCGCCCGCAAGATCGCGAGCTCCGCGGATTCCCTGCCCGAGCCGATCGTCGTGAGCCGGCCTGAGGCGGAGATCGGCATCGTGGCGGTGGGCAGCTCCGACGGGGCCGTCCGCGAGGCGATCGACCGGCTCGGCGAGCGTGGCATCTCGGCGGACTACATGCGGATCCGGGCGTTCCCGTTCCACGAGTCGGTGGAAGCCTTCCTCGAGGCGCACGACCCGGTCTTCGTCGTCGAGCAGAACCGCGACGCGCAGCTGCGGTCGCTGCTCACGTTGGAGACGAACGTGCCGCAGGAGCGGCTCATCCCGGTCCGGTACTATGGAGGGCTCTCGCTGAGCGCCGACCACGTACTGGACGGGGTCCTGCCCCCTCTGGACGCGCAGGACGCGGAGGCCACGGTGGAGATCGGAGCGGCGGCGGATGCCGGCGACGCCAAGCCGAAGGTGGGAGCGAGCTGATGGTGGAGCACCTCCGAAAGCCGAAGATTCGTCATCCGGGGCTGAAGCAGAACGCCTTAGGACTTACGCGGCGCGATTACGAGGGCTCCATGTCCACCCTTTGCGCCGGCTGCGGGCACGACTCGATCACCTCGGCGATCACCCAGGCCTTCTTCGAGCTGAACATCCCGCCGCACCGGGCGGCGAAGCTGAGCGGGATCGGCTGCTCCTCCAAGACGCCGACCTATTTTCTCGGCGAGTCCCACGGCTTCAACGCCGTACACGGACGGATGCCGGCGATCGCCAGCGGCGCCAACGCCGCCAACCGCGACCTCGTCTACATCGGCGTCTCGGGGGACGGCGACTCACTCTCGATCGGCCTCGGTCAGCTCTGCCATGCGATCCGCCGCAACATCAACCTGCTCTACGTCCTCGAGAACAACGGGGTCTACGGGCTCACCAAGGGCCAGTTCTCTGCTTCTGCCGACGTCGGGAGCAAGTCCAAGCGGGGAGTGGAGAACCGCCAGCGGCCGATCGACCCGGTGCTGCTCGCCCTCAGCATCGGCGCCAGCTTCGTCGCCCGCAGCTTCTCGGGCGACAAGGCACAGCTCGTCCCGATCCTGAAGGCCGCCCTCACGCACAAGGGCTTCGCCATCGTGGACATCATCTCGCCCTGCGTGACGTTCAACGACCACGAGAGCTCGACCAAGAGCTACGTCCACACGCGCGAGCGCTACCACGAGGTCGTGAGCGCCGACTTCGTGCCGCCTGCCGAGGAGATCACCGCCGAGTACGAGGCGGGCGCGACCGAGGGGATCCACATGCACGACGGCAGCCTCGTCCGCTTCCACAAGATCGAGGCGAACTACGACCCGACCGACCGCGAGGCGGTCTACGAGTACGTGAGCGAGCTCCAGAACGAGGGCGAGGTCGTGAACGGCCTTCTGTTCATTGAGGAGAGCACGGAGGACATGCATGACATCCACGGAACCGTGGATGAGCCGCTCGTCAACATCACGATGGACCGGCTGGTGCCGGGAAGCGAAGCGCTCTCCAAGCTGATGGAGAGCTTCCGCTAAGGGGAGTATCTCGGCGGCCGCGGCGCCGCCCGTGTCGGCAGGTGAACTCTACGTCCTCAACCATTCCACGCAGCGTAGGGGCGCTCAAGCGGCCCAGGTTGGCCTGGCCCTAGGCCGTCAGGCGATCACGGCTCGCCGAACTTCGTGTCGATGGCAACGCCGCAGGAATCCAGGAACTTCGTCGGCAGCTCTCCGCCGATGAAGACGAACACCTGGTCGTTCGGAATTGTCTCACGCCCGCTCGAGCCGTTCGTGTAGGCGACGCTGTCCGGTTCGATCGCGACGAGGTTGGTCGACCACAGCGGCTCGACCGCACCTTCGTAGATCCCCGCCTCGATCCGCTCGAGGTTGCGCGGCTTGATGCGCGAGAACCGGTCCTTCCGGTAGGAGATCTTCACGTCGTTGCCCGGCTGCTCTGCCAGCGCGAGAGCGGCCTCCACCGCGGAGTCTCCGCCGCCGACGACCAGGATCCGGTCATCGGAGAAGTGCTCCGGCTCGCGCAGCGAGTAGGCGACCTTGGGAAGCCGCTCCCCCGGGACGCCCCGCCTCCGCGGTACGCCTCGCCTTCCGATCGCGAGGATCACCCGCCTCGCACGGTAGGACGCCCTTGACGTGGCCACCGAGAAGACGCCGTCGGGGCCGGGGGTCACGCTTTCCACGGTCTCTCCCGTGTTCACCTCGAGGCCCGTCGTCGCGGCGATGTCTTCCCAGATCTCGATGAGCTCCTCCTTGAGGATCTCCCGAGAGCCGATCCTGCCATATCCCGGCACCTTCACGGCCTCGGTCAGCACGAGCTTCTTTCTCGGATAGTGTCGGACCGTGCCGCCGATCTGGTCCTCTCTTTCGACGGTCAGGAAGTTCAGCCCGTGCCGCGCGGCATGAAGGGACGCGCTGAGCCCGGCCGGCCCGCTCCCAACGATCAGGAGGTCCTTCACATCGCCGGCTCGGCCTCCGTTCGGTCTCGGCATCCCTTCGATGCACTGCCGCCCCTGCTCGAAGGCATTGCGGATGAGGCCCATGCCCCCCAGCTCGCCGACGAT
>JARRMU010000057.1:0-23270 GCA_037385645.1 Gemmatimonadales bacterium | reverse complement strand
GGTTGATGGTTGGGAGGGAAGCCCGTACGAGGAGGCATTCGTCGCGCGGTACGGGGATCCTATCGAGGATGGGATCATTTGGGCGCGCCACTTGGCCATGGTTTGGGCGGTCCTTGAAGCCGACTACGAGCTGGAGGGAGAATCGCCGTCCTTGGAGTCGCGGGTGAGATTGCTTCTGAGTTTCCCGGACAATCAGATGGTTTGGGACTCGGGCGCGCCGCAAATCTTCAGCCCAAGTTTCAAAGCGTATGTCGACCTCATTCGCGCACAGATGTAGCAGGACCCGGAAGCACCCGTTGCGACGGCAAGCGAGCGATCGCCCCCATTGCCCCGTATTCTTAATCTGTTACCGATGCGTCGCACCGAGGACCCGACTCGTCCGCTGGGAGCAATCCCTTGCGGGTTCGAGTCCCTCCTCCGGCATGAGGTCGCGGCTCTGGAAGGCAGGGATGGACTGAGGGGAGTGGGGTTTGTTGGGTACGGGTGGTGCGAGGGCCAGAACCAACAGTAGTAAGAACAGAGCTGCGCTTGCCCTCGCGATCGGTCTCTCCGGGCTCTTCCTGATCCAGGGCTACTTCGGCTCTCTCGACAAGTCGCTGACCTTCGACGAACCCCTCTGGATCTCATCCGGATACGCCTCGCTGACGCGGAACGACTTCCGGATCGGCAAGGACGCCCCGCCGCTGATGAAACAGCTGGCGGCGCTGCCGCTGCTGGGGATGGAGGTCGAGCTACCTCCGAAGGACGGGCCGGCATGGAGGGACGCGGACGACACCCAGTTCGTGTTCGAGTTCTCCGATCTGAACGAAGAACGACTGGCTCAGATCGGCCGCCGGGCGCGGATGCCCGTGCTCTTGCTGGGGGCAGGCCTGGTGCTCTCGATCTTCCTCTGGGGCCGGCGGCTGTACGGACCGGTCCCTGCCTTGGCGGCGACCGCTGCCGCCACCATTTCTCCCAACCTGCTGGCCCACTCCAAGGTTGCCACCACCGATCTCGGCTGCGCCGCCTTCATGTTCCTGGCGGTTTGGGCCTTCTGGCGCGCGGTGCGTTCCGACAAGCCGCTAGACTGGGCTCTTTGCGGAGCGGCCACCGGCCTCGCGCTCCTAGCCAAGTACACAGCCTTGCTGCTGGGGCCGATCTTCTTGGCCCTCGCCGCGCTCGTTTTCATCCAGCGGCGCGGCGTTTCGCTCGCGTTCTTGCGGGGAAGCGTTGTCGCGGCGGCGGTCATGACGTTTGTCGTCGGCGCGGGTTTCAACTTCTCCTTCGACTACTCCTTCTATTTGGAAGGATACCGGTACCTTCGGGAGATCTACCTGTTCGAGCGCTCCGGCCAGCTCAACTACCTGTTCGGCGCGCTATCGGCGGGCCCGTTCCCGCACTACCACCTGGCCGTGCTGGCGGTGAAGGCGCCGTTGCCGTCGATGGGACTGCTGGGACTGGCGGCGTTCGGGCTCGTGCGGGACGCCAGGCACAGGGAGGCGGCGCCCTTCCTGCTCGTGCCCGCAGCCATCGTGCTGGGCGCCTCCGTCTTCGATCCGGTAAACATCGGTCTCAGGCGCGTGCTTCCGGCACTGCCGTTCCTTCTCCTGTTCACCGCCCAAGCCCTCGCCGGCGAGCCGAGCCGGGTCCGGCAGGGAGCCGTGGCGCTCCTCCTCACCTGGGGAGCGGTCGAAGCGGCCCGGATCTACCCGCATCATCTGGCCTACTTCAACCTGGCGGCAGGCGGTCCCGAGCGGGGACCCTACCTTCTCGACGACAGCAACATCGACTGGGGCCAGGACCTGCCGGCTCTCGCGACCTGGCAGCGAGAGCACGCCGACGGCGAACCGCTCCACCTGTCCTACTTCGGCCGCGTCCCGCCGAGCGCCTACGGCGTGGAGTCCGTTCCTCTGCAGGCTGAGGACTTCTTCATCCAGGGGCCCGGCTATTACGCCGTCAGCGCCCACAACCTGGTGTGGTTCAGGAAGATCAAGGCCCAAACCGGCCTGGCCATCGACTGGTTGACTCGGTACGAGCCCGTCGGACGGGCTGGATACTCCATCTACATCTACCGCTTCGACGGTGCGGGTCAGCCCGTCCGTGTCCCGTAGGCCTGTGCCTTCCTCGGATGGGCCGGCCATCGTACTCGTGATTCCGTGCTACAATGAAGAACGACGGCTGCGCATCGAGGACTTTCGGCGCTTCGCGGAAGAAAGCCCGCAGGTTCGGTTCGGATTCGTGGACGACGGAAGCACGGACGGTACGCTCGCGCTGCTCGAGGCGCTCGCGGCCGGCCGGTCGCCGGAGCGATCCTACGTGGTTCACCTCGAGCACAACGAGGGCAAGGCGGAGGCCGTGCGTCAGGGAATGCTCCGCGCCTTCGACCTCGAAGCGACCTACGCCGGTTACTGGGACGCGGACCTCGCGACGCCCTTGTCCGAGTTGGGAAGGCTCGTGAGGGTCCTCGACGAGCGGCCGTCCGTCGATCTTGCCCTCGGATCCCGGCAACAGCTCCCCGGCCACCACCTTGAGAGGAATGCGCTCCGGAGCGTGTCGGCCCGCGTGTTCGGTGCTCTCGCGGCTCGGACTCTGTGCGCGGACGTCTACGACACCATGTGCGGGGCCAAGCTCTTTCGCGCCCCGCCAGAAGTTCAGGCCCTCTTCGACGAGCGCTTCATAGCCAACTGGCCATTCGACGTGGAGATCCTGGCCCGGTGGATCCGGCGGCGAGGCGAGGCCCAGGGTCCGACCTTCGAGGAGTCCGTCTGTGAGGTCCCGCTTCGCACCTGGCGGGAGATTCCGGGGTCCAAGGTGCGGCCCGGAGACTGCGTAAGGGTGATGCTGGAGCTGTGGAGAATTTGGAGGAGGTATCTAGTGTAACCTGCTATGTTTAAAGGTGTTATCTACACCGGCCGTGCCCAGAAGGTCTTGAAAGCCGACGCCGAGGGGTCGCCTACCTGTGGGCGATGGAGACCACCGCGTTGACCTCGGTCTCGACAAGCCACTCGGGATCAATGAACCGGCAAACCTGCAGGGTCGTGTTGACCGGTCGGATGTCCCCGAAGAACTCGCCATGAACTTCGGCCACCGCCCTCCAGTCCTCGATGCGGGTCAGCAGTATCCTTGTACGGATCACGTCCTCGAGCGAGGCGCCGAGCTCCTCCAGTGCCTCGCGCGAGATCTCGAAGCACCGTCTCGCTTGAACGGCGGGGTCGCCGACGCCGACTGTCTTTCCGTCTGCGCCGATTGGAGCCGTCCCGGCCACCGCGATCTGGCTTCCGGCCCGCACGGCCCGCGAGATGCCGAAGAGAGGTTCGTACGGGCTCGCCGTGTGCACGGTCCTTCTTTCCGCCATGGTTCTTCCTCCGATTCTTCCACGCTCCTGATTTCGCCCTCGCAGCACCGTCTCTCCGAAGGCTTCTTGCGATCGCGGCTCTCAGATCCCTAGTTGAATCCCTCCACCTCACGAGAACGAAGGGTCGAGACTCCCACAGATGAGGTTCTACCCGACCGTTACGCAAACCGCCAACTCGGAGCCCTTATTGTCCCGGATTGTCCGTAGCAGGTCATCGACGGAAACTCCCGCTATCGGTATGCACCGGCGTAACGCACTGGCCGCCGGTCTGTGCCTCACCGCGCTCATCCTCGGCTGCTCGCGGGGCTCGGACTTCTCGCCCGGTGAGCCCGAGGCCAAAGGCGTCGCCTCGGAGCGGACATTGCGCACCGACCTGGAGCGGCTCTACAGGGATCAGGTGGCACACCTCGTACGGTACGGCGCGTACGCCTTCACCCTCAGAGAGCTGGACTTCAGGGAGAGCGACGGTGTGACGATCACGCTCCGCTGGATCAGCGAGCGGTCCTACTACGCGGTCGCGACGTCCGGTACCGTGGAGTGCATCACCGCGGCGTGGGATGTGAAATCCAACCTGCCGGTTCACGTCCAGACGACCCTGACGGCTCCCGGCACCGTCCATTGCGAGGAGGGAAGCTGACGGCGACCCTGGGCAGACGGCTCCAACACGCGACGGCCTCAGACAAGCGAGTGAGCGATGGATCTCGGCGCCTTTTCGATCAGCCTGACGGTGAAGGATCTGAGTGCGTCCCGCGCGTTCTATGAGAAGCTCGGCTTCGAAGTGACGGGCGGCTCGGAGGAAGAGAGCTACCTGATCCTGATTAACGGTGAGGCGCTGATCGGTCTCTTCCACGGCATGTTCGACAAGAACATCCTCACGTTCAATCCGGGCCTCACGAACAAGAAGGAGCGGCTGGACGAGTTCACCGACGTCCGGGAGATCCAGCGCACGCTAAAGGAGCGGGGGGTCGAGGTGCTGACCGAGGTGGACGAGAGCACGTCCGGCGCGGGTAGCATCACGCTGGTCGACCCGGATGGCAATCCGGTGCTGATCGACCAGTTCTTCTAGAGGCGTCGCTGCTGCGACGGCCGTTACCAGTCCAGCTTCTTGATCGCCGGCTGCTGGCTCGTCATCTGGTGGCAGGCGGCGCAGGTGGAGAGCAGCTCGCCATAGGTCCGTGCCCTCAGGCTCGGCTCGGTCTCCAGCCCGGCGCGCCGCCCGAGCTCATGGATCCGGTTAGCCAGAGCCCGCACGCCCTCCGGATTGTCGAAGGCCAGATCATCGGTGGCCAGCGGATCTCCCGCAAAGGCGTCAGCTCCCGCTTCCCAAGCGTCATTGGAGGGGAGCACCAGGCCCTCCCATAAACGATCGGCCCCCCAGACGTGTCGCACCATATGCATCGTGAGGTCCCCCTCGGCGCCGGGAGGTGGCTCGACATGCTCGGTGGGCTCCATCCCGGGATAGTACTCACGGTGACAGGAGCCGCACGCCGCGGCGATGCGTCCTGTGGCCGCCCCGGCCTCTTCGATCGTCGTGGACTCGACGACGCGCGCGGCAGCCCGCTGCAACTCCAGCAAGAACGGCTCGGAGCCGTCGGGCAGTCCGGGCTCGTCGTGCTCCGCCAACCAGGCGGCGGGCTCCTCCGTGGCCTCCAGATCCCCGCGGATCACGGCCGCCTGGACATCGGAGGCGGCCAGGAAATGGGACCACATCAGCTGTCTGGTCGGTTCCTGAGCGGGACCGGGAGAGGGCTGAAAAGAGAGCGTCGCGAGGGCGGAGAAAGCCACCGTCTTGAGGAGCCTGTTCACCTTGAGAGACCTCCGGTCGTCCTGTAGCGGTAGAACGGCCTGCATACTGAGCGAGCACACCACGTGACTACGATAGCGAATATGCGTGTCCGCGAGCACTGGGCAACGGGAGGACGGATGGCACGAGCTCGGTTGCTGAAGGTCTACCGGCCGAGTCTCGCGACGGCGAAGCGACTAGCCGCTTCGATCAAGAGGTCTTCAGCCCGGTCCACGATCTCGTCGAAGCTCACGTCCGGTGGCGCCGAGACCTCCAGAGCGCCGAGCCCCAGGTCGGCGGCACGCTCGACGGAGATCGTGCTGGATCCGGCGATCACCGCCAGCGGGACGCCGGCACGGTGGGCGGCCTCGGCCACGCCAGCCACGACCTTCCCCCGCAGCGACTGTTCGTCGAACCGGCCCTCGCCGGTGACGACCCAGTCGGCCCCCGACAACGCCCCTTCGAGCCCGGTGGCCTCCATGACCGCGTCCACGCCCGACATGAGATCCGCGTCGAAGAACGCCAGAGCGCCCGCACCGAGGCCACCAGCGGCGCCGGCGCCCGGCACGTATCTCACATCCTCTCCAAGATCGCGCTCGATGACATCCGCCAGACCGGCCAGCCCGCGCTCCAGGGTGGCGACCATCTCGGGATCCGCCCCCTTTTGCGGCCCGAACACCCGGGCCGCCCCCTCCTCGCCGACCAACGGGTTGTCCACGTCACACAGCACCGTGACGGGCGGAAAAGCTCGACGGGTTGGCTCGGGCGCCTCGATGTGCGCGATGCGCGTCAGCACGCCGCCACCGAAGCCGACGGGTAGGCCGCGCTCGTCCAGAAACCGCCAGCCCAGCGCCATGGCCGCGCCGGTGCCACCGTCCACGGTCGCGCTGCCCCCGATGGCGAGCCAAAGCCGGTCAGCTCCCTGGGCCGCGGCCGCGGCCATGAGCTCGCCGGTGCCGAACGTGGTCGTCCGGAGCGGGTTTCTCTCGCGGCTCTCCAGAAGCTCGAGGCCGCTTGCCGCCGCCATCTCGACGAGGGCTCCGGTCCCGTCGCCAATGAGCCGATGGCCGTTCGCTTCTCCGGCGGCGGAGCGGCCGGCGGGTAGCCAGGCGTACCGAGCCTCCACTCGCATTTCCGGCAGCGGCCCCATGACCTTCGCCGGGACCCACGTACCTCCCGTCGCTGCGATCACGGCTGCGGCGGTGCCCTCTCCGCCGTCCGCCATCGGCGACATGACGACCTCGGCCTCCGGATGCGCGTCCAGGATCCCGGAGCGCACGGCGGCGCACGCCGCGTCCGCTGGAAGGCTCCCCTTGAAGGAGTCCATCGCCACGACCACTTTCATGCCGCTCGCTCCGTTCTTCTGACCCTGTTTCGGTCACACATGTTTCTGATATTCACGGACCTCGACGGCAGCCTGCTGGACCAGGCGGACTACTCCTACGAGGGAGCCCGCCCCGCCCTCGATCGGATCGCCCACGAAGGTTGGCCCCTCGTTTTCGTCACGAGCAAGACCCGGTCCGAGGTCGAGGCCCTTCAGCGGCGGATGGACGTTGAGGGTCCGTTCGTGGTGGAGAATGGTGCTGCCGTCTTCTTTCCGGCCAGCCTGATCGGGCTCGACATCCCGGTAATCCCCGACGCGAGTTCGGACGGAAGCGTTCGAGCTCTCGTGTTCGGCCGTCTGTACTCGGAGGTCAGGCGTTTCATGGAGAACGTGCGCGGCGACTTCGGCTTGCGGGGGTTCGGCGACATGGAGCTTCGGGAGATCGCCGAATTGACCGATCTTCCGCCAGAGGATGCGGAGCGGGCGAGAGCGCGCGAGTTTACCGAGCCCTTCATCATGGCGGACCCGGAGCGACTGCCCGAGCTGGAAGCCGCCGCAGCGGCGCGGGGTTTTGCGATCACGACCGGAGGTAGGCTCTACCATCTGATGGGGGCGGGCCAGAACAAGGGAAGGGCGGTGCGGAAAGTGCAGGAGATCCTCGCGGGCTCGGAGCGAAATCCAGTCGTGAGCCTAGGGCTGGGGGATAGCCCGAACGACGCTGAGATGCTGGAGGTCGTCGATCACGCGATCGTGATTCCGCGACCCGACGGCAGCGTCATGGAGGTGCCGAGGGACGACGTGGTTGTCGCCCCCGAGCCCGGCAGTCGAGGTTGGAGCTCTGCGCTCCTGGACGTCGTGTCGAGGCTCACGTCCTAGGAGAGCCGAGAGAACAGTGAGGCGGCCGCAGCGATGAAGCGAATGGGATCCTCGAAGCGATGGTAGCCAGGAAGCCGGATCGGGACGTCTTCCTCGCCCCCGATTCCTCCGATATCGTCCACCAGCTGAAGGCGCTGGGCCCGGTGGACATCGTGGTCGGCATTCCCTCGTTCAACGAGGCCGACTGTATCGCGCATGTCGTGCGGCAGGCCGACATCGGTGTTCGGGAGTACTTCAGCGGCTCGCGCGGCGTGATCGTCAACGTCGACAACAACTCGCCCGACGGCACGCGAGAGGCCTTTCTCACGGCCGGCAGCCGCACGCCGCAGGTCTACATCTCCACTCCCGAAGGCCTGCGAGGGAAGGGTCGGAACTTTTACAATCTGTTGCACGCAGCTCGGCTGCTGGACGCCAAGGCCGTGGTCGCCGTCGATGCCGACCTCATCAGCATCACCCCCCAATGGATTCGGAACCTGGCCAGCCCGATGCTGGAGCTGGGCTGCGACTACATCACGCCCGTCTATGCCCGGAACGAGTATGATGGAAGCATCACCAACCACATCTGCTATCCGCTTCTGTATGGCCTGCTTGGCAAGGACATCAGGCAGCCGATCGGCGGGGACTTCGGGCTCTCTGTCAGGTTCGCCAGACACCTTCTCGAGAGGAAATGGCAGGAGAGCACGTTCGAGTACGGCATCGATATCTTCATGACGGTGAACGCCCTGCTCGGCAACTTTACCGTAGCACAGACCACGCTCGGAGCCAAAGTGCACAAGCCCAGCGCTCCCAAGCTCGGCCCGATGTTCAGCCAGGTCGTGAACACCCTGTTTTCATATCTCGTACGCCACCCCGACCGCTGGTCGCTGACCGGCCAAGCGCAAAAGCTACCGCGGTTGGACGGCATCGAGGTGTTGGAGCCTCAGGGCCTCGCTCTGGACTACAAGGCCATCAAGCGCACGGCGCTCCACCAGTACGAGTCGGCCAGGGGCCGACTGGCCCGGTATCTGGCGACGGAGTCGAACGGCAGGCTCGAGGATCTGGTGGCGACCGGTCGGATGCGTCTCGGACCGACCCTATGGTCGCATCTCGTGTACGATCTCCTGCACTCGTTCGGAAATGGTCGGGGCAGGGCGCGCGCGGCGGTCGTCGAAGCTCTCAAGGCCGTCTTCTTCCTGCGCGCTGCCTCCTTCTACCGAGGCACGCTGGACATGGATCACGCGGAATCGGAGTCCAAGATCGAGATGCAGGCCAGGGTCTTTCGCAGGGAACGGAAGTATCTGGCCGGAAAAGCCTAGCCCGAAGAAGGAGGATCATGGCGGACTTCTTCCAGAACGGCGTCATCACCACGCTCCAGAACATGACCCAGCGGCCCGTCGGCGAACTGGAGGCGGACCTCAAGAAGTTTTGTGAACCGCAGCCGCTGGTTCTTCTCCTGCCGGCGCTCTACTCGGAGTTCGAGGGCCCGGCCATGCCGCGGATCGTAGAGGAGCTGAAGAAGGCTGACTACCTGCACCAGATCGTGCTGTCGCTGGACAGGGCGAGCGAAGAGGAGTTCCGCTACGCCGTGGACGCCATGTCGCAGCTGCCGACGGACGTGCAGATCCTCTGGAACGACGGACCTCGTATCCGCAGCCTGTTCCGCGAACTCGAGAAGGCCGGCTTCTTCGTGGCCGAGCGTGGGAAAGGCCGAGGCGTGTGGCTGGCGCTGGGCTGCGCCCTTGCGGACAAGAGGGTGCGCAACTTCGCCCTCCACGATTGCGACATCGTGAACTACGATCGAGGGATGCTCGCGAGGCTCGTGTACCCGATCGCTCACCCGGGAACTGATTTCGAGTTCAGCAAGGGTTACTACGCGCGGGTCAACGAGAAGCTGCATGGTCGCGTGACGCGGCTTTTCGTCACGCCGCTCGTGCGAGCCTTCAAACAAGTAACCGGGGCTCACCCCTTCTTCGAGTATCTCGACAGCTTCCGCTATCCGCTGGCCGGCGAGTTCGCGCTGATCCGCAGCCTCGCCACGGGAATCCGCGTCTCGCCCACCTGGGGACTCGAGATCTCTCTCCTGGGGGAGGTATTCGAGAAGACAACCGTGGGGCGAGTGTGTCAGGTCGAGATCGCCGACACCTACGAGCACAAGCACCAGCCGCTCGTCCGAGGCGAGACCGACAGGGGCCTCGTTCGCATGGCGCTCGACATCGCGAAGACGCTGTTCGCGATCCTTGCGCAAGGCGGCGTCGTGCTGTCGGACGCGACATTCGATACGCTGTTGGCCAGCTACAATCGCTACGCTCGCCTCGCCATCGAGCAGTACAACGCGCTGGCCCTGCTCAACGGGATCGAGTACGACCGGCACGCCGAGGTCGAGGCGGTGGAGACGTACCTGGATACGCTGCAGATCGCGAAAGAACAGTACCGTGACGATCCCCTGGGTGTCCCCGAGCAGTCTTCCTGGGCGCGCGTGAGGGCAGCCCTCCCCGATTTTTCGGAGCGTCTCGCCGCCGCCGTCGAGAAGGACAACGAAGAGGCGGTCCGTACGCTCGTCGCGGTTCCATAGGGCGCGAGGCGGTGTCCGGCCCGCGGCGGCGTAGCCGGCGGTGCCACATCCAGATGCCGCTCTTTCTCCTACTTCTCCTGGTGGCTTATGGGTCGGGGGGGTGCACGCCGGAGACCTCCGCCAGCTACGGTGCCTCGGCGTCCTCCGCCCCGGAGTCCTCGCCCGGGCAGCGGCCCAACATCTTGATCATTGTGGCCGACGATCTCGGTTATACCGACCTCGGTGCCTACGGAGGCGAGATCGGGACACCCAACCTGGACGCGTTGTCGAGGTCCGGCGTTCTTTTCACCCGCTTCTACGCGGCGCCCACCTGCTCGCCAACGCGCGCCATGCTCCTGACCGGGACGGATCACCATCTGGCCGGGCTGGGCACGATGGCCGGAAACCATACCGCCAACCAGCAGGGGCAACCCGGATACGAGGGCTATCTCAACTTCCGGGTCGTCACCGTCGCCGAGCTGCTGCGGGACGCGGGATACCACACCTACATGACGGGCAAGTGGCATCTCGGGCTCGACGAGGAGACTAGCCCGGCCCACCGCGGCTTCGAGCGGTCCTTCGCGCTGCTCCCCGGCGGCGGTGGGCATTTCGACGACCTGGACCTCGGTGCGCGCCATCAAGACGCCATCTACCGGGAGGACGGCATCGTCACCGATCTCCCCGAGGAGTTCTACTCCACCCGCTTCTACGCGGAGCGGATGATCGATTACATCGAAGGCGGCCGCGGCGATGGGCGACCGTTCTTCGCCTACCTGGCCTTCACGGCCCCCCACTGGCCGCTCCAAGCTCCCGATTCCTCGATGGCTCGCTACGGCGGGGCCTACGATGGCGGATACGACGAGCTCCTGGCAGAGAGGCTCCGAAGGCTGAAGGCGCTCGGACTATTGTCGGCCGAGGTCCAGCCTCCGGCGCGGCTCCCGGGTGAAGCGGCGTGGGAGGAGCTGACCGACGAGGAGCGCCGGGTTGAGGCGCGGAAGATGGAGATCTTCGCCGCGATGGTTCACGACCTGGACCACTACGTGGGCAGGGTGGTCGATCATCTAAAGCAGATCGGCGAGTACGAGAACACCTTCATCTTCTTCATGTCGGACAACGGAGCCGAAGGGCACGATCTGGAGGCGTATTGGCCGGAGCTCGGTCCGGCGATCGAGGCGTGCTGTGACAACAGCTACGAGAACATGGGCCGGGCGGACTCCTACATCTACTACGGGCCGAACTGGGCTCGGGCAGGTGTGGGCCCGTCCCGCCTGTTCAAAGGCTTCACGACGGAGGGTGGGATTCTGGTGCCGGCGTTTGCATCCTACTCCGAGCGTCTGGTCTCGGGCACACGTTACGAGGGTCCTGTCACTGTCATGGACCTAATGCCGACGCTTCTCGAGTTAGCCGGCGTGTCCCATCCCGGCTCCCGCTACCGTGGACGCGACGTCGAGATGATGCGTGGGGCTTCCGTGCTCTCATTGCTCAGGGGACAGTCCGATCGCGTCCACCCTTCCGATTATGCGATGGGCTGGGAGCTGTTCGGTCGCCGCGCGATCCGGCAGGGTGACTGGAAGCTCGTCTGGACCACTCACCCGCTCGGGCCCGATCGCTGGGAGCTGTTTAATATCGCCGAAGATCCGGCGGAGAGCCGAGACCTTTCGTCCCGGGATGCGGACCGTCGTCGCGAGCTGATCGGGTTGTGGGACCGCTACGCGGACGAGGTCGGGGTCGTGCTTCCGAGCGAGCCGATGAGGAGGTACTAGGAGCCGCGATCCGGCGAACCCGACCGCACCGTCAGTGTATAGGGGCGGGACTCGGGGCGTTCAAGCATCCGACAAGGATCTGGGCGTTCGTTCCCGTCGGCCTCCGAGTCGAACTCGAAACCACAGCCCGGGAGACGGAAGCGCATGAATTCGAGATACCTCGTCTTGGCGTTCGGTCTGGCAACTCTAACCGGTTGCAGCTCCGATTCTGGCGGCCCTGCACTGGGCACGCTGGTCGTCGAAAGCGAAGTCACCGAGGGAAGCGAGAACGTCCCGCAGTTCTCGACGCTCACCATCGAGGGGTTGGCTCCGGTCGAGATCTCCACGGAGGATGGGGCGGAGACCACACAGCCGCTCCCCGTCGGCTCTCGGGACGTGAGCTTGACGTACCCCGAAGGGTCCAACTGCCAGGCTCCCAACAACCCCCGCACCGTGGAGATCAGAAGTAACGTGCCCAATACCACGACCTTCGTCACCACCTGTATCTGATTCCGAGGCTGGCGGCAGCGGAGGCCATTCTCGCCGCGCCACCCGCGCGGCGGTCGGAGGGTGAAGAGATCGGCCGATCCCGTGAGGGTCGGCCGATTCGCGCGTTCAGGTACGGAGGCGGGAGTCTGCGATTGAGCGTGCTTGCCGGCTGCCACGCGGATGAGCCAGTCGGCCCTCGCCTCCTGCGCCACCTGGCCGGCTTTCTTGGCCGGTTGCGCGCCGACGATGCGCTCCTGGCCGAGTACGAATGGTGGGTGATACCGCACATCAATCCGGACGGGGAGCACCGCAACGTCTCCTGGCAGCCCGAGGGCACGGACCGCTATGAGCTTCCCGCCTACCTGGCAGGCGTGGTGCGCGAGCTGCCGGGCGACGACGTCGAGTTCGGCTTTCCGAGCGAGCCGGGAGATGCCGAGGCTCGGCCCGAGAACCGGGCTGCGCTGCGCTGGTGGAAGGGGGCGGACGGTCCGTTCGCGATGCACGTCTCATTGCACGGCATGGGTTTCGGGGCGGGCCCGTGGTTCCTGATCGAGTCGGCATGGAAGGAACGATGCGGGCACCTGATGGAGACGTGTGCCGCGGCGACGAAGGACCTGGGCTACGTGTTGCACGATGTGGAGCGGGGTGGAGAGAAGGGCTTCTTCAGGATCGAGCGCGGCTTCTGCACGCGGCCGGATTCCCGGTACATGAGGAAGCACTTCCTGGATCTGGGCGACAAAGAGACGGCTGGCCGCTTTCGGCTCAGCTCCATGGAGGCCGTCCGGGCGCTGGGCGGCGATCCGTTGACGCTTGTGAGCGAGATGCCGCTGTTCATCACCCCCGGCGTCGGGGAGGATCTCGTATGACCAAGTAGGCACTCGGATGATACGGAACTCTAGCGAAGATCCTGTTTCCGACTAGCCCTATTCCGGTGAGCCAGATCAGCGCCGTAAAGGCTGGAGACAAGAATCCGGGGCGAGCGACACGAGGGCGAGGCCGGGAGGCGGACGGTGGAAGCCGAGGCTAGCGAAGCGGGCCTCCGACCGATGCCGGTGACGGATCTGATGCGGCTCCAATGGGCTTTCATCCGCGCCGGCGTCGAGCAGCTGGAAGTCGAGCGCTCGTGAGCTCGCCGACTCGGCAGAGGGACGAAGTCGTACCCGGCGGCTTCGGCTTAAATCGTGTGGCGGCGCAACTCGCCTTTGCGGTGGTGAATGCCCCGCAGCGCCTTCTTATAGGCAATCCGGTCGCCCGCCGAGAGGGCGGAGTCCCTCTCCGCCTTCAGCTCCCGGATCTCTGCCTTGATCCTTTTCTTGTTGATCCCGACGATCTCGTGGTGGACGTGCGCCTCGATACCCAGCACGTTGCACAGAGCGGGAAGAAGATCCTCCTTATGCATCGTGCTGAAACCATGAAGCGCCGGATGATCTCCGAGGTTCTTGGCGATGTCCCTGAGCTGAGCAACGGTCTTTCCCTGCAGTTCTTCGTAGGTAAACGCCATAGATCATCTCTCCGGAGGAAGGCTTTTCGACCCCTCAGATTGCGGCGATCGACCGGGTTACGCAATTCTCGCCCGACGTTCGCGCGGCCTTTTCCCGAGAGCCCTCGAGCAGCAGTTTGTGCCCGCGTAGCGCGGGGCCGTCCCGGCGGCTCCAGACTTCCGAGGTGATTACGGCTCGCCCGGCGATGATGCGCGGGCGGCAGAAGGAGAAGAGGACGTGAGCAAGCCGCAGCAAAGGCTCGTGCGCTGGACACACGAATGCACGGTGACGGCCGCCCGGGCTGTCATGGTCGGTCTCGCCCTGGCGCTGCTGGCGCCGGGCACGGTGGAGGGGCAAGGAGCCTCCCCGTTCGGGATCGACGTGGATACAGTCCGAGCGGGCCGCTTCGATAACGGGCGCATGTGGACCTTCGAGTATCCGCCCTTGTCCTATCTGCGCGAGACCTACGACTTCGCGCCGGACTCCGCCTGGTTCCAGCGAGCGAGACTGGGTGCGCTGAGAATACCAAGCTGCTCGGCGTCCTTCGTCTCTCCTGAAGGACTCGTGGCGACCAACCATCACTGCGCCCGGGAACACGTATCGGCCGTCACCCGGGAAGGGGAGACGCTGCTCGACGACGGCTTCTTCGCAAAGACGCTGGAGGACGAGCGGCCGGTAGAAGGGTTCGAAGCCGATCGGCTGGTCGCGATTCGCGACGTCACGGATGAGATCCAAGACGCGATGGCTGGGATCGAGTCGGACGCGGAGCGAGCGGAGGCGCGGCAGACGAAGCTCGAGGAAGTGGAGGCCAGGATCCTCGAGGAGTTCGGGGGTGAGGGGGGCGGCTACGCCGTCGAGATGATCTCCCTCTACAACGGCGGCCGATATTCGGCCTACGTCTTCCGCCGCTACACGGACGTCCGCCTCGTCATGGCTCCCGAGCTCAAGATGGGCTTCTTCGGCGGAGACCCGGACAACTTCACGTACCCGCGCTATGCGCTCGACTTCAGCTTCTTCCGCGTCTACGAGGACGGTAAGCCTCTCGATACGAGTGACGCTTTCTTCCCATGGAGTGAGGAGGGCGTGCGCGAGGGCGAGCTCATTTTCGTCGTCGGGAATCCCGGCTCGACGAGCCGCATCCAGACCGTTGCCGAGCTCGAGTTTCGGCGAGACGTCTCCGATCGGGCCGTGCTCGAGTTCATCAACCGGCGCATCGAGGCGCTGCAGGAATACTACGAGATGGATCCCGAGACGGCGGAAGCCCTCGATATCCGTAACGACATCTTCAGCCTGCTCAATTCGCAGAAAGCCTACACCGGGATCATCGCCGGCCTCTACGACCCCGTGATTCTGGCGAAGAGGCGTGACGCCGAGAAGAACTTCCAGAGCGCGCTGGAGGCCGATTCGGCGCTCGCCGCCCAGTACGGCGGTCTGACCGCGCGGATGGCGGAGATCCAGGCCGACAAGCGGGCCATTGCATCCGGTTACGGCGCCTTCCTCGGCCTAGAGTCGCCGGAGTACGGCTCCGCCCCGCTCGTGCGCGCCCTCTGGGCGTTTCAGTACCTGGTCGCGCAGCAGAGAGGGACCGCGCCGGATCAGATCGAGGAGCTCAGGTCCGAGCTGTTGGGCGTCCCCCAGCAGCCGCCCGAGCTCGAGGAGATCCTGATCGAGGCACGCCTGAACGATCTCATCGCCAGCTACGGCGAGTCCAACGAAGTGGTTCAGCGTCTCCTCGGTGGCAGGACACCGGAGGGGGCGGCCACTGTCGTCGTGAGCAGTTCGGTGCTGGCGGACTCGGCAGCCACGGCTGATGCGGTCACGAATGGCACCCTGTCGATGAGCGATCCGGCGATCCAGATGTTCACCAGCATGCTCGGCGAGTTCGCGCCGTTCCAGCAACGTCTTTCCGAGATCTCGCCGGTAGAGGAAGAGATCACGGTGGCCCTGGGAAGGGCGCGTTTCGAGGTGTACGGGAGCGCTGTTCCCCCGGACGCTACCTTCTCGCTCAGGATCGCGGATGGGCTTGTCGCGCCCTACGAGTACAACGGAACCATCGCTCCCGTCCACACCACCTTTTTCGGCCTCTATGATCGCTACTATTCGTATGGCGAGGGAGCGGGCGAGGGCGAGTGGGACCTGCCCGAGCGCTGGATCGACCCACCCGATTCCTTCGATCTGGCGACGTCGCTGAACTTCGTAAGCACGGCGGACATCGTCGGCGGGAACTCCGGATCGCCGGTGCTGAATCGGAATCTCGAGGTGGTGGGACTGGCTTTCGACGGGAACATAGAGAGCCTGTCCGGCGAATACATCTTCCTCACCGATCGCCCCCGAACGGTGGCGGTCGACTCGCGCGGCATTCTCGAAGCGATGCGTGTGATGTACGGGGCCGACCGGCTCGTCGAGGAGCTACGGGCGGGGGCCCGGGCCGGAGTAGCCACCGGCAGTTGAGGCCCTCGGGGATTGACGGTCGGGAACGCTCACGTTAGCATGAACTGTTCTGCACTGAGGTCGGCCGCCTTGAATGGAGTCGTAACTTCAAAACAAAGCTGTATCTTCACTTCAGAGATCGCCTTTGACGCGCTCCGCCCGCCAGCCGCTTCCGTTGGTGTCGTGGTGCGCCCCGATCGCAGATGTGATGATAATGGCACCCCTCGTTGCTCGAGCCCCAACAGGAGGAAATCACATGCAGTCCCCTAGCAGATTTGTCCTGCTCGCCGGCGCCCTCGTGATGGCGGGCGCGTGTGCGCAGCAGCCCGACGCGACCGACAGCGGGGAGCAGCAAGCTCTCGCGTCGGCAGAGATCACCGAGATTCCGATCACGACTGCCAACGAGGCGGCCAGAGTGGACTTTCTGGCTGGTCAGGAGTTGGCGGACGTGGCACGTCCGCAGGAGGCCAACGAGCTGTTTCGGGCCGCCGTGGAGAAGGATCCGACGTTTGCTTACGCCTGGCTGAACATCGCGTTCACGGGCCAGACGGCCGATGAATTCAACTCGAACGTCGAAAGGGCGATGGAAAACATCTCCTTCGCGAGCGACGGCGAGAAGATGCTCATCGAGGTCGGGGGCGCGTTCACGGACGCGGACAACGACAGGGCGCTCGAGATTTCCCAGAGGCTCACGGAGGCCTATCCGGCCAGCCCGCGCGCGTGGCTGAACCTGGGCGGTGTGCGTGCCGGACGGCAGGAGACCGCTGCGGCGCGCGAGGCCTACATGAAGGCACTCGAGCTCGACCCGAACATGTACGCCGCCCACTCGGCCATCGGTATCAACTACCTGTTCCAGGAGCCGAGGGATTTCGCCAAGGCGAAAGAGCACTTCGAGCACACCGTGGCCCTGAAGCCGGAGGAGGCGAAGGGCTACGAGTTCCTCGGAGACACCTACCGGGCCATGGGTGAGTTGGAGACCGCCAGGGCCTCGTACTCGAGCGCTCTCGAGAAGGATCCGGGGCTCGGCGTGGCAGCCCTCAAGAAGGGCCACATCAACTCCTTCCTCGGCAACTACGACGAGGCGCGCGCCGATTACGACATCGGGATCGAGAACGCCAGCGCCTTCAACAAGGGCACGTATGCCGTGTACCGCGCCTTCGTGCCGCTACATGCCGGTCAGCCAGGCGAGTCGATCGCCGAGCTCGTCGGCATCGCCGAGATGGCCGACGACATGGGCGTTCGCGAGGACCAGGCGATCGCGATCAAGACCTTCGCCCTCAACCAAGCGGCGACGATCGCCCTGCACCACGAGATGTTCGAGGCGCTGGAGGATATCCTGTCGGCGCTGGAGATCGTTCGACAGCAGAACGTCGAACTCGTCGACGATCCCGAGTTCACGCTGACGCAGCAGGCCAACTCGCTGTGGTGGAAGGCTCGCGCGGCCGCCTGGATGGGCGAGACGGATGCGGCAAAGGCGACGCTCGAGGAGCACAAGGCGCTGCTGGAATCCGTGCGCAGCCCGACCCGGTACCAGGGCTACCACCAGGTTCTCGGCGAGATCGCCCTCAAACAGGGGAACTTCGCCGAGGCGATCACGAACCTCAGCGAGGCCAATCAGACGAGCATGTACGTCAAGTATGAGCTCGCCCTGGCCAACGAGGGAGCTGGCAACGCTGAGGCGGCCAAGCGCCTCTTTACCGAAGTCGCGAACTACAACTTCAACTCGGTCGGCTTCGCTCTCGTGCGACGGGATGCGATGATGAAGGCCGGCATGAGCTGAGCACCCGCGATCAGCCCCGGAGCCGCGTGTTCCCCAATGGGACGCTCGGAGCCGAGGTACATGGCAGGCCCCGGCGCCATCGACTGGTGCCGGGGCCTTCTTACCATCTACATGTTGCCGTGGCCCGGTGCGCGGGCCTTACGAGCACTGCCTATATTGACAACCGCGAAGCGAGGCGGGCTGGAGAGTCGTCCGACCGTCTACCTGCGAAGGAGGCTTTGATGGCGAAGCAGATGCGATGTGCCGATGTCGTTCCCGGCTGCGATTACACGGCGTGGGCCGAGACCGAAGAGGAGCTCATGGAGCTCGTTGTCGCGCACGCCCGCACGGCCCACGGGATCGAAGAGGTGACGCCGGAAGTGGCGGAGAAGGTGCAGGCGGCTATCGAGGACGTTTGAGCCTCTGCCCAACCTCCTAAAGCGCAGGGGACACAGGGCTCTCCGCCTGCGAATCGCGCTCAGGGGAAGGCATTCCTCGGGATTCCTGGTCGCTCCCGGACGCTTTCCATGAACTCATCGGCCGGCACGGGTCGTCCGGTGTAGTATCCCTGGACGTGGTCACACCCTGCCGATCTCAGCCAGTTGCACTGATCCTCCGTTTCTACCTTCTCGGCGATGATTGTCACGCCTAACGCCTGACCCATCTGGATGATAGCCTGCGCGAGATTGCGGCTGTCGTAGTTGGTGCCCAGGTCGTGGACGAAGAAGCCGTCGAGCTTGATGATGTCGGCCGGGAAGTGCTTGATGTAGGCGAGGGTGGACTGACCGGTGCCGAAATCGTCCAGGGCGATCCGGAGTCCCATCTCCCTCAGCGCCTCGAGCCTCGCCGTGACCGCTTTCGGGCTGTTGATGGCAAGTCCTTCCTTGACCTCGAGGACGAGACGCTCCGGTGGCACCGGGGCCTGCTCCAGTAGCTGCTGCACGAAGCTCGTCGCCCCTGGATCTCGAAGCGTCTGGATCGACTGGTTGACGGAGATCCACTCGAGCCGTGCGCTCCTCTCCCACCGAATCGCCTGTGCCAGTACCTCCTCGAGCACCCACCTGTCCAGCTGTCGGATGACGCCACCTCGCTCGGCGGTACGGATGACCTCGCGCGCCTCCAGTAGACCACGTGACGGGTGAGCCCAGCAAACGAGACCCTCGGCACCGACCAGCCTGCCATCGGCCAGCCTGATGACGGGCTGGTAATGGAGCGTCAGCTGCTGGTTCTTGAGGGCGTCTCGAAGCTCCTCCTCCTCGGCGATCTCGTCGGGGACCGACTCATTCATGGTCGGGGAATAGATCTCGATCGCGGGGTTGCCGTCGATCTTGGTGCAGTACATGGCGCGGTCTGCCGCGGCGAGCAGGCTCTCGAAGTCCGCGGCATGATCGGGATACAGGGCCACACCGATCTGTGCTTCGATGTGAAGCGTCCTCTCCGCCAGCTCGAACGGAGCGCTTAGACTGTCGGAGATTCGTTGAGCGACGGCAAGCACCCCTCTTTCTCCGCCCACCTCGGCCAGCAGGCAGGCGAACTCGTCTCCACCGAGTCGGCCGGCGGTGTCGCTGCCCCTGAGGCAGGCACGAATCCGGTTCGCCACCTCGACCAGCACTTCATCGCCGGCCTCGTGCCCCAGAGTGTCGTTGATTCTCTTGAAGCGAGAGAGGTCCATGTACACGAGGCCGGCCTGGATGCCATGCCGGTCGGCGAAAGCCAACGACATTCGAGCCCGCTCTTCCAACAGCCGACGGTTGGCCAGGTCGGTCAACGGGTCGTGATACGCCATGCGCTCGAGCTCGGTTTCGAGACGCTTGCGCGCGGTGATGTCCACGATGGTTCCCTCGATGACCGGCTCCATGAGATCCGGGTCCTCGACAAGGATCGAGTTCTCCAGAACCCAGATGGTGGAGCCGTCCTTTCTGGTGAACTGAACCTCCCGGTTCGCCATCGCCCTGTTTCGCTTGAGATCTTCACCGAAGCGCCGCCGTTCCGGCAGCGATGCGTAGAAGTCGGTGATGGGCTTCCCTTGCACTTCCACCGGGGCCTCGTATCCGACGAGGCGCGCAAAGGCGTCGTTCACCTCCAGGATCGCCCCGTCTTGTGAGGCGCGGAACACGCCGGCGACGTTACGTTCGAAGAGTAGTCGATATCGGCGCTCGGAGCTCCTGATCGTCTCCTGAGCCCGCTGCTGGCGCGTGACGTCCCGGAAGGAGATCACGTGCCCGACGAGGTGGTTCCCGATCGGCAGCGGCCTCGAGTACCGCTCGACCGTTCTTCGGTCGCGGAGTTGGAGAAGCTCCCTCGATTCCCGGTCGGGCTCGCGCGCCTCCCGGTCGGTCATCTCCGTGAAGGCTTCAGGATCTTCGAGCTGTTCCTTAGCGATAGCCAACACGGAGTCCAGGTCGCCGCTGAGAGCGGAGCTTGGAACCTTCCACATCTCCAGGAAGCGCCCGTTGACGTATAGGATCCTTCCGTCCAGATCGGTACAAAGGATCGCGTCCTCGACAGCGTCGAGAGCAGCCTCGTGGGCCGTGCCGCCGCGACTCCCCGAGTTGGTCGCTGCACGGTGAAGTGCGAGATGGATCCGGCCCCCATCTCCCGCAGACGGAGAGACGACCGAGATTCCGAATCGCGCCTCGCCGGAGTCTGTCCGTAGTGGAAGCTCCAGGAACGTGAAGGATGCCGAGGCCGAGTCCTGCCCGGCCCCGCGAACTTCGGAGAGTGTCGCCTGGAAAACCTCTCTCCAGGAGCGGCCGATCAGCTCTCGGAAGGGACGGCCTGTCAGCTGTTGCAGCGGCGCTTCGAGCGCGGCCTCCGCTGCCCGGTTGGCAAGCGCGATGGTTCCGTCGGACGCCAGAATCACCAGAGGGAGCGGCAGCGCCTCGAAGTCCGGGGCGTCAACGCCGGCGTGTCCATCTCCGACGACCGCTTCGGGCGATTCTCGTGTGTCCGTGTGACTGCCGGTTCGATCGATCGTCAATCTTTCCTCAACCCTCGCCTAACGCCCTGGTCCCTGGCCGCTTATCGCATTCTGCCCGGCCGGCCGGCGAAAAGCTTCCCGGCTGTCGAGCCGGGACGGAGGCACTGGATCTGCGCGATCTCATAACCACTTGCAATGACGGGTCTTAATATCAGTCGCGGATCGACCCCGCTCACTCCCGGAGTGTTACGGAGCCGAGACATCTCCGAGGCCCGACCTGTTACCGGACGTTCCTACCATTTCGCCAATGGTAGAGCCCACTCTTAACGGACAGGTAGCCAGCCATGTTCAGGTACAGCTTCTCGCTTCCTAGCGGCGGAGGGCGGGGTGTCGGGCGCTCATTCGGTGTGCACATGTCGGTTCTCGGGCCGATTTGCGCTGTGTTCGCCGTCTTCCTCGTGGCCGCGTCCCCCGGGTTCGCACAGGACACCGGGGTCATCGCAGGGCGCGTCGTAGACGGTCGAAATGGAGAGCCCCTGTCGACCGCGCAAGTCTTCATTCCTTCTATCGGTCTCGGCACGCTGACCGATCTCGACGGTCGCTACCGAATCCCGGCCGTTCCGGCCGGCCAGCACGAGCTGCGCTTCGAGACACTGGGTTATCGGGGGAAATACGTGACCGAGGTCGAAGTGTCCTCTGGCCAGACCACGACGGTGGACGTGGCGCTGGACTTCGCCCCGATCGAAGTGGGTGCGATAACGGTCACGGCCGATGCGGAACAGGGCTCGATCAGCGCTCTCCTGAACGCGCAGAAGAACGCCGTGGCGGTGACGGATGCAATCGGTGAGGAGCAGATCGCGCGGTCGCCCGACGTCAACGTCGCCGAGGTGGCGAGCCGGGTGAGCGGGGTTACGGTCGCGGATGGTCGTTACGTCTATATCCGCGGCCTCGGCGAACGTTACAGCCAGACCCTCTTCAGCGGCTCGCCGATGCCGAGTCCGGAGCCGGAGATAGAGACAGTTCCGCTCGATCTCTTCCCTGCGGCCTTCGTAGAGACCATCACGACGCAGAAGACCTACACGCCCGACAAACCGGGCGATTTCTCGGGGGGCTCCCTCGAGGTGCAGAACAAGGACTTCCCCACCCAACCGACCTGGTCCATCCGATTCGGTTCCGGGGTGAACACCAACAGCCAGTTTCAGAACAACTTTTTCTCCTACGCCGGGGGCGCCACCGACTGGCTCGGCAAGGATGATGGAAGCCGCGCTATCCCGCAGGTCGTAACGGACGCCGGCTTCGGCCTTCGTGGGAACCGGCTGCCGGCGGATCCCGAGGCCCTGAGATCTTTCGGTACGGCGTTCGCCCAAAGCATGCCGCAGTTCGCGCCGGAACCGCAAACGACACCCGCGAATGTCAACGGCGGTTTCTCGGTCGGCTCGCGGAACGGCAACTTCGGCTGGCTCGTCAGCGGCTCCTACAATTCTAGATACTGGATCGTCGACGACGAGGTGGAGGCGAAGTGGCGGGCCGAGGCGTTCGATCCGTCGCTGCCCGACGAGACCCGCGACCAGCCGAACGTTCGCTATGCCTTCAATCGAAACGTGCGGCGCGTTGTGCTGGGGGCGATGGGTAACTTCAGCTATCTGATCTCTCCCACCCAGCAGATCAGCCTGCGCACGATGTTCAACCGCAATACCGACAACGAAGCCCGGCTGCTGAGCGGCGCCAACAACGAGGACCTCGGCGGCGTTCTCTTCGGAGAGCGGCTCCGATTCCAGGAGCGCGAGCTGCTCTGGGGTCAGCTTTCCGGGAAGCACCAGCTTCCGCTCGACTCGAAGCTCGATTGGAGGTTCGTGCTCGGGCGAGCCACGCTGGACGAGCCTGGCCTGCGAGAGACGATCTACAACCAGACTTTCAATCAACCCGACGCTCCTCACTTTCTCGAGGATGTGGGCGAGAGCTCCCGTTACTTCTTTAGCAATCTCGCAGACAACGAGGTCAACGGAGGCCTCGACTGGGAGGTGCCGCTGAAGCTCGGACCGAGCGACGCCGGCTTCGTCAAAGTCGGATTCTTCAATCGGCACAGGGACCGGGGGTTCGCTGCCCGGCTGTTTCGATTCACGTATGTGAGTGGCGTGATCGACCGCGATCCCGTCAACACGACCGGGTCCCAGGGCATCGACGCGATCCTCTCGGACCCGAACAACGTCGTCGGATCGAATCCTCAGGTTGGAGAGGTCATGCTCGAAGATATCGCCGAGCCCGGCGACGTCTACGACGCGACCGATGACCGAATCGCCGGCTACGGGATGATCGAGCTTCCGCTGGGCGGCTTCACCAAGCTGTTGGTCGGCGCTCGTTACGAGACGTACGATCTCCAGATGCTCACGCCGTCGCAGGATGCGACGAGCCCGCTCACCGATCTTCGCCAAAGCGACCTCCTGCCGGCGCTCAACCTCACCTTCGCTCTGAACCAGGAGATGAACTTGCGGCTCGGGGGAAGCCGCACCCTGGACCGGCCCGAGTTCCGCGAGTTGGCACCCTTCCTTTTCACCGAGGCGCTCAGCCTGCGCCAGATCTTCGGCAACCCCGACCTGCAAGT
>JARRMU010000056.1:0-22069 GCA_037385645.1 Gemmatimonadales bacterium | reverse complement strand
TGGCGATCCGGTGGTCACCTTCGCACTGCACCCGGCCGGTCAGGGGCGCGTCGGTTCCCTCGATTTCCAACCCGTCGGCGAGCTCACGACACCTCACGCCCAGACGCCCGAGATTCGTGGCCAGGACGGCGAGCCGGTCGCTCTCCTTCCATCGGAGCTCCTCCGCGCCCCGGATTCGCGAGACCCCGGCAGCCCGGGCGGCCAGGATGGCCAGAACCGGGATCTCGTCCACCAGGCGCGGTATCGACCGGGAATCCACATCGCACGGGCGCAGGCGCGACGGTGACGCCCGCACCCCACCGGTCGGCTCATGCCCCTGGACGTCGTCCTCCCCTACTTCGAAGCGCGCTCCCATGCCGCCTGCGACGTCGAGCAGCCCCGTCCTCGTCGGATTCAAGCCGACGCGTCGAACCTCGACCTTCCCGGCCCCGAGCCACCCGGCGGCGAGGAGGAACGCGGCCGACGAGAAATCACCCGGCACACTCATGCGAAGGGGTGACAGCTCGGAGCGCTGCCGGTCCGGTTCGAGGCAAACCATGGCACCGCCATCCTCGGTCCGATCAACGGAGATGGGCGCTCCCATCGCGTCCAGGAGCCGCTCGGTGTGGTCACGCGTCGCCTGAGCCTCGGAGACTTCGACGCGGGTACCCCCGGCCAGGCCCGCAAAGAGAATGCTTGATTTCACCTGGGCGCTCGCCACCCGCGGACGGTGTTTGAGCGAGCGGAGAGATCCCGAGCGGCGAGCGGAGAGCTCGAGGGGAAGCGTCCCCTCGCCCGTCAGGTATCGTATTCTCGCGCCCATTGCCTGTAGCGGATACACGACCCGCTCCATCGGACGGCGAGAGAGCGACGGGTCGCCCCGAATCACGGCGCGGATGCCGAGGCCGGCCAGAAGGCCGAGAAGCAGCCGTGCCGTGGTGCCGCTGTTGACGCAGTCGATCTCCCCCTCCGGAGTCAGCCATCGGACCGGGCCGACGATCCGGGTCTCGTTCCCATCCTCGTGTATCGACGCGCCGAGGCGGCGCATCGCGTCAACCGTGGCGCGCACGTCGTCGGAGCGCAGAATCCCCTGCACGGTCGAAGGCCCCTCGGCGAGGGTGGCCAGCATGAGGATACGGTGGGAGATCGACTTGTCACCCGGCACTTCGATCGCGGTCATCCTCGATGCGCCGGATGCGCGACATCCTCGTCGGGGCGGAACGGCACCTGAACCACCAATCCATCGTGCGCCACGCGGCTCGGCCGGAAGATGGCGCGCGATTCTTTCTCCAGCTGCTCCGGCTGCTCCGAGTAACGCGCACTGAGATGAGTCAGCACCAGCTCGCGCACCCCGGCCTGTTTCGCTGTCCGGGCGGCATCCTCCGCCGTGGAGTGTCCGGTTCGGCGTGCCCGCTCCCTCTCGTCGCGACTGAACGTCGACTCGTGAATCAACAGATCGGCCGCTTCGGCCGCGTCCACCACCCCCTGGTCCGGTCCGGTGTCTCCGGTATAGACGAGCTTGCGCCCGGGACGCGACGGTCCGACGACATCCTCCGGCCTCACCACGCGGCCGTCGGGAAGGTCCACCGGATCGCCACGGTGGAGAGCGCCGAACAGCGGTCCTTCGGGGACGCCGCTATCGCGCGCCCTGTCCACGTCGAAGCGGCCCAGCCGGCGCTGCTCCTCGAGGGTGAAGCCTATCGAATCGGAGGTGTGTCTTGTCCGGAAGGCGCGAATCGCAAAGCCGTCCTGTAAGATCTCCTCGCCCGGAGCGAGCTCCCCGATCTGTACCGGGAAGCCGATTCGATCGCCGCCGAGCTCCACGACCAAAGCCAACCGCTCTTTGCTCGACGGCGGTCCCCAGATCGCTATCGGTTCGGTTCGATCCTGCAGCGTCATCGTTCGAAGCAGCCCGGTGATGCCCAGATAGTGATCGGCGTGCAGGTGCGTTACGAAGATCGCCTCGACAGTGAACCCGACGCCGAAGCGCATCATCTGCCTCTGGGTACCTTCGCCGCAGTCGAAGAGAAAAAGGCTCCCCTCTCTCTGCACGGCGAGTGCGGAGACGTTTCGCCGCACGGTGGGTCGAGCCGAGGCCGTTCCGAGAAAGGTCGCTCGCAGCAAGGAGAGTCGCTCCAGGTGATCGTCGAGGCCGCCCAGGTGCGACCGACAGCGAGCAACCTACCGTGATCGGATCTTTCGGGCATCCCTCGACACAGGGTAGGTTTCGAGTAGAGGCGCCGCCCCGGCTTTGGCGGCCCCGAAGACAACGGAAGTAGGGACCGGAGACTCATGGGTCACGAGGTCGCGCCCGCCCTTGCCCGAAAGTTCGGTGAGCCAGGCGGTCTCTTCGACACCGTTCTGCAGAGACTCGTGTCGGAGTGGCACCGGTTCCAGGTGGATCGTGACCCCCAGCGGCTCGCCGCTCTGGACGCCATTCTGGAGGCCGGGCTGTCCCAGCTTCGCTCGCTCGAGCTCCTTCTCGAATCGGATGGCCGATCGGAGACCGAGCTGGAGTTCGATCGCGACCTTCCTCACGCCGCTGAACCGGACGTTCGAGCCGTCTACGCGGCCGATCCGCGAACCGCGCCGGAACCCTCGCCTCGCGACCGCGAGAGTGCGTCGGGGGCTCTGTCGCCGTCCCGCCTCGAAGAGGCGACGCGCCTCCTGGATTCGCTTCACGCGGCGCTTCAGGATGTCTTGAGTCTCGGAGAGACCCTCCCCCGGACGCCTGCGAGCCCGGAGCCGACTCGGGCCGAACCGACCCCGTACCCTGACCTGCCGCGCCGCGCGGAGCGGCGCTCCCGGCCGGAGACGCCTCGTGGAGAAGCGACTCTGTCCCCGGATCTCACCTTCGAGTCGGCAGAGCCACACACGGCTCCCCCTCCGAGCGTCGCGCCGAGTGAGCCGCCGGCTGATCACCCTCAGCCTGTGGCCGAGAGCGTAGGCAGCCGATCGGAGCGGCCGATCGACGAGATCTTCCCGCGCGAGGCCTTCGACGTGGCATCGGCCGCGGAGCTGAAGAGATGCCGTCGCTTCGAGCGCTCCTTCTCGCTTCTGCTTCTCGATGCGGGCGTGGAGGTAGACCGTCGAGCCGCTCGGATCCTGCTGAGCAACCTGCGCGAGTTCGACCTCGTGGGCCGTTACGGAGATGACGTGTTCGCCATCGGCCTCCCCGAGACATCGGCCGAGGCCGCGCGGGTGATCGCTGAACGCCTGGTCGGCCTTCTCGCCCGTCGGGGCGCCTGGTCGGACCGTGGCCGCCTCGGATTCGCCACGTATCCGAGGGATGGGAATACGCTGACCACCGTCGTGCGGTCGGCCCGAGCCGCGCTCAGCGACGAGAGCCTCTCCTGACGGTTTCCATCAGTCGATCACCGCACGCCGCGCTGCCTCCAACAGGACGTCGAGGGGGGCTGCACCCACCACTTTGAACCGCCCGAAAAGGAACACCGGCGTCTGGTGGATGCCGTATTGCTCCGCCTCGGACTCTACTCGAGCCAGCTCCTCCAGGTAGCGGCCGTCTTCCAGCGCCGCCGCCAACGCTTCGGAGTCGATCCCTTCCTCGGTGGCCAACCGGAGGAGGTGATCGACCCTTCCGATGTCCATCCCTCTGACGAAGTGGGCGCGGAAGATCGCTCGGTGGAGTCGGCGGTGAGCCTCCTCGGATAGATCTCGAGCGAATTCCGAGGCCTGCAACGCCGAACGCGTGGCCGGCCACGTCTCGGGCCTGTAGAGGGGCAGGCCCAGCTCGGCAGCCCTCTCGCTGAGCTCCGACCAGTCGGGATCATCGGCAGAGCCCTCTCGTTCCGCTCCCGACAGCGTTTCGCCAGAGCCTGGGATCGGGTCGTCATCGGCGCCGATCCCGGACCTGATCTCCAGCGGCCGCCAGACCACCCGCAGCGCTGTCGTGGACGCCGCCATATCCAGCAGAGTGACGGCCAGGTAGGAGTAGGGACAGGAATAGTCGAAGTAGACGAAGACGCGAACTGGACCTGGAGCGATCGGCTCACTCACGCCGGCTCGTCGGACTCGAATCGATCTTTCTCATCGGGCTCACTCGCAGGGACGTCCGTAGCGGCCGGTAACTTCGCCGCCTTCCACAGCACGGAAAGCGCCTCGTCGGAGACCTCGCCGACATGTCCTCCGGCTGCACGCAGCGACTCCGGCTCACCCTCGAGGCTCGTGAACAGGATCCCGAAGCCTCCTTCCGCCCCCGAGCCGCCGGCCCATACCGGTCCGCGGCTCTGCGCCAGCCACTGGCGACCGTCCGCAGCCGCGAACCGACGCTCCGTTTCGGTGAGCGGCCGTCCGGCGTCGTAGAGCGAGACCAGGTTCGATTCCGCCAGTTCGCGGAGGCTCACCTCCGGCGTGAGCAGGGTGCGCCGATCGCCTCGGTCGCTCTCCGCCAGATCGGAGGGAAAGAAGTAGAGGATCCCGTACCCCGTCTCCGGCCCCCTCCATGCCACCGTCGCGCGATAGCGGCGACCTGCGGCCTCGAACTCGCGCTCGAATCGATCACCCGTTTCGCTCATGTCTTTCGCAGCACCTCGCCTGGACTCGAGTACACGTCCGTCTTCGCATCCTCAGGGGCCGGCATCCCACCACTCCGGCTCGCCAGCGCCTCGTCGGCGGCTCGGTCGACCTCCGCGATGACGTCCCGCTCCACGTCCGCGAGCACCCGCCGATTGAGCGCTTCGCAGGCTGCCGGATCCGCTTCTCCGCCACCGACAAGCGGGGGACCCGTTGCCAAATACTCCTCGAAGACTCCGATCGGATCTCGTCGTCCCCAGGTCTCGAACAGAGAGGAGTCGAACGTCCGCCGCGCCTCCCGAACGTCGTGCGTCGCGTGACCTCCCATCCGGAACGTCTCGGCCGCCACGAAGACAGGCCCTTCACCGGCCCGGCAACGCTCCGTCGCCAGACGGCACGCCGCGTACACGTCCAGCACGTGGTTGCCATCGACCTCCAGGAGGGTGACGCCGTACGCCCGGCCCCAGCCGTAGAAATCGGCAGCCAGATGATGCTGATGGAACCTCGTGCCGAGGGCAACCTGGTTGTTCTGAATGATGAACACGGCCGGCAGTCGCTGAACGGCCGCGAAATTGAGCGCCTCGTGCACCTCACCGTGCTTTGTCGCACCGTCGCCGATCCAGGTCAGGGAGACCCGCGCCTCGCCCCGTTTCTTGAAGGCGAGCGCGAACCCGTTCATGACGGCCGCCAGGGAGCCGACCATGCTGATGGGGGCGACGATACCGTACTCCAGGCCGCCGACATGGAGGTCCTTCCCTCCCGTCGGAGAATCTGCGGTGGCGAGATACCCGCGCAGCATGTCCGCGAGCGACATCCCCATTTCATGACAGGCGCCGGCGTTGCGGATCATCGGGCCGACCACGTCTCCTGCCTGACCCTCGCGCCTCAGAGCGTGCACCGCCCCGATGGTGACGGCCTCCTCTCCGGTTCCGAGCCAGGCCTTCGATAGAACGCCCTGTTTGACCCAACGCTGGAGGGCGATGTCGTGAAGACGGAAACGAAGCAGGCCGCGGTAGAGTGCCAGCAGGTCCGCCGGGGAAAGAGCGTCGACCGCGGCCTTGCGTTGGGGCTGTTGCTCGATCCTTCTGCGGTACTGGTCGAGCAACGCTGGGTCCGGCGACCAGTTGACGTACTCGGGCGGATCGTACGCCGCATATCGCTTCACGACATATCGCCTTGGGCCTGTGGGACTGGTTGATAGGTTCCGGTGCACGGTATCCTACTCGGCGGTACGAGAGCGTGCCACGTTTTCGATCAGAAGAGGCGGAGCGATGAAAGAGTGCCCGAGTTGCGAGACCATGATCCCCGATCACGCGCACCACTGCCCGCATTGCCGAAAGCGCCAGCCTCGCGGCGAGTGGCAGCTGCAGGCGGTTCTCCTCTCCGCGGCGCTCGTCGCCGCGCTGTCGGTGCTCGCCGAGACGTGCTGAGGCCGGGGCCAAGAGCCCGCACTTCGCTGCCCGCGCTCGCGGCGCTCGTGCTGGCGCCCTTCGCGAATCCGGCGCCCGTGACGATCGCCCGCCTCCACTACGACGGAGGCGGCGACTGGTACGCCAATCCCTCCAGCCTCGTGAACCTCCTGGCGGAGATCCGCACTCGAACCGGCCTTGCGGTCTCCTCACGCCCCGTGGCCGTGCGGCTTACGGACCCGGATCTACGTGATCACCCGTACCTCTATCTCACCGGGCATGGCAACTTTCGGCTCTCCGACGAGGAGATCGAGAATCTACGAGGATATCTTGAGGAAGGCGGCTTCTTGCACGCCGATGACAATTACGGACTGGACGAGTCGTTCCGCCGCGAGATCCGTCGAGTCTTCCCGAATCGCGAGCTCGTTCAGGTCCCCCTCGACCACCCCATCTTCCATCTGTTCTACAACCTCTCGGGCGGGCTGCCGAAGATTCACGAGCACGACGGTCTTCCGGCGCAGGGATGGGGCATCTTCCTGGAGCGGCGGTTGGTCGTCTTCTACAGCTACCAGAGCGATCTGGGAGACGGATGGGAGGATGCCGCCGTCCACGGCGACCCCGAGGAGTTGCGCGAGCAGGCGTTTCGGATGGGGGTCAACCTGTTCCTCTACGCGCTGTCGAGTGTGACGAGTCGCTGAAGGCCCGAGGATCGTGATGGCGTGCGCTGAGGATCGGACCGCCCCGACCCGAGGAGGCTCGGCGGAAGCCTAGAGGAAGTACCCGTACAGAGCCATCAACGCCACGATGATGGCCGTGGCGATCATGAGGGGGCCGAAGAACAAGCCCCTGACGTTCGCGTCGTACTTCAGGTGCATGTAAAAGCCGACCACGAGCACGAACTTCGTCGCCGACATCACGAGGAGGATGGGCACCAAGACGCCGGCCAACGCCTCCACGTAGAACACCATGACCTCGAGGGCCGTGATCACGCCGAGCACGAGTGCGATGGCGATGTAGGTGCGGTTCGAGGCGTGCGGCTCCATGTGGGCTCCATGCGCTCCCTGTGTCACCGCGGCCTCCGAACCGCCGCCTCCCGTGCCGTGCGTCTCCCCTACCATCCTATGCGCTCGCTCCTCCGACCATCGGTGCTCAGGCGCCCGTCGCGCCCGACATCAGGTAGATCACTGTGAACAGCACGATCCACACGACGTCCACGAAGTGCCAGTAGAGCCCTGCCACTTCGACCGTCACGGACTTCTCCGGGGGGAGTCGTCTCCTCAGAGCCAATGTCCAGAGCGTCAGCAGCCATATAACGCCAACCGCCACGTGCGCACCGTGGAACCCGGTCGTGAGGTAGAACGTGCCGGCGAACAGATTGCGGCTCAAGCCGAGCCCCTCGTGCGCGAAGTGGCTGAATTCGTAGACCTGGCCGCCGAGAAAGATCAGCCCGAGAACTGCCGTGAGCAGGAGAAACAGCCGGCTTCCTCGCAGGTCACCTCGTTGAACGGCCGAGAGGGCTAGAACCATCATCAGGCTGCTCATCAGGAGCACGAACGTCGTCACCGTGATGAACGGGATATTGAGCAGTTCCTCTTCGTACGGCCCCACGATGCTCTGGTCACGGTACACCAGGAACGTGGCGAGAAGGGACCCGAACAGCATGCATTCGGACCCGATGAACGTCCACATCAGCATCTTCTCGTTAGGGACGCCGGTGCTCGTACGCTCCAAACTCCTACTTCCTTCCCGATGTCATCGCTTGAGCTGCCTCACGACTCAGTGGATCGGCTCGAAGGACCAGCCGTAGATGCCAACCAAGGTGACGGCAACTCCGAACAGGACAAGTGGTAGGCCGACAAGCACCCCTGCCATGACGAGCAGGAGTCCGCCCGCCACGACCAACGGCCAGAACGACGGGTTCGGCATATGGAACTCCTCCTCACCAGGCGCAGAAGGCGCGATCCCATCGTGCCACAAAGGATCCCGACTCGTGATCTCCGGTGTCCGATCGAAGTTGTGTGGCGGCGGCGGCGAGCTGATGCTCCACTCGATCGTCGATGCCTCCCAGGGATTCGCCTCCGCCGTCGGCGCGGCCCGCAGGCTCCGCACGAGGTTCACGAGAAACACTAGCACGGCGAGGAAGGTGACCGCCGCCCCGATGGTCGAGACCAGGTTGAAGCCCTCGAATCCGAGTCCGGCTGGATAGGTGAAGGTGCGGCGAGGCTGTCCGAGCAGTCCCGCGAAGTGCATCGGGAAGAAGGTCAGGTTCAACCCGAGGAACATCAGCCAGAAATGCACGGCCCCCAGCCGCTCGTTCAGGAACCGACCCGTGACCTTCGGGAACCAGTAGTAGACCCCGGCGAACAGCCCGAGGACGCTGCCTCCGAACAAGACGTAGTGGAAGTGCGCCACGACAAAGTAGGTGTCCGTCTGCTGCAGGTCGGCCGGCGCCGCAGAATGCATGACGCCGCTCAGTCCGCCGATCACGAACATCCCGACCAGGCCGACGCTGAACAGCATCGCGGTTCGGAACCGAAGCGCCCCGCCCCACATCGTCGCTATCCAGTTGAAGATCTTCACCCCCGTCGGTATCGCGATCAGCATCGTGAGGCCACTGAACGCCGAATTGGCGACCGGCCCCAAACCGACCGAGAACATGTGATGCGCCCACACGCCGAAACCGAGAAAGGCGATCAGCACGCCGGAGTAGACGACGACCGGGTATCCGAACAGCGGCTTGCGTGCGAAGGTCGGGATCACATCCGAGACGATGCCGAACGCCGGGAGGATCAGGATGTAGACCTCCGGGTGGCCGAAGATCCAGAACAGGTGCTGCCAGAGGCGCGGATCACCACCTCCCGCCGGCTCGAAGAATAGCGTCCCGAACATCCGGTCGAACAGCAGGAAGACGGTGCTGATCGTGAAGGGCGGAAACGCGAGGATGATCAGGAACGAGACGACGAACGTCATCCACGTGAACAGGGGGAGCCGCATGAAAGTCATGCCGGGCGCCCGCAGGTTGATGATCGTAACGATGAAGTTGAGGGTTCGCGTAGGCGAACCAGCCCTCGTCCGGCGCACCCCCCAGGAAGAAGCTCGAGTTCAGGAACAGAGCGCCGAACAGGAACAGCCAGTAGCTGAACGCGTTCAAGCGTGGGAACGCCACGTCGCGAGCACCTATCTGCAGCGGCACGATGAAGTTGAAGAAGGCGGCGCTCATCGGCATGATGGCGAACAGGAGCATCGTGACGCCGTGCATGGTGAAGAGCTGGTTGTACGCCTGCGCACTGAGCAGCGTGTTCTCGGGTGTGGCCAGCTGGAGGCGGATGAACATCGCCTCGATGCCGCCGATCAGGAAGAAAGCGAGCGCCGACACGAAATAGAGGATCCCGATCCGCTTGTGGTCCACGGTCGTGATCCAGCTCCAGATGCCGCCGGAGTAGGTCCCCGTCGCCTTCGCCTCGGACCCAGGCACCCCGTGCACCCCCGCTTCCGCTGTCGCCATCATCAGTTACTCGAGGCTCAGGAGATAGGCGGCGACTTGCCGGGCCTGCTCGTCGCTCAAACCCATATCCAGCATCAGATTACCTGGTTTCACTTCGTGTGGTTCGTTAATCCACTTCACCAGGTTGTCGGGCGTGTTCTCCAGCACGCCGGCGGCGATCGTGCTCCGGCTCCCCACATGGGTGAGATCGGGTCCGACGATCCCGGCCGCCACCGTGCCACGGATGGCGTGGCAAGAGATGCAACCGCCGACGCCGAAGAAGATCTCTCGTCCCGCCAGCACGGACGGATCGTCCGAGGATGGAGACTCGTCTCGTGCCTCCTGCGGGCTGGCCTCACGCGCCGCCCAGCGCTCAAACTCCTCGGGCGTGTCCACGAACAACCGCATGCCCATCAGCGCGTGAGAGGTCCCGCAGAACTCCGCGCATTGGCCAGGATACACGCCCACCGAATCGGGAGTGAACCAAAGGTGGTTCTCCGTTCCCGGGACCAGGTCGCGCTTGCCGGAAACGCGAGGGAACCAAAAGCTGTGCACGACATCGTCGGTCTTGAGTCTCAGATCGACGGTCTTTCCCACCGGAACGTGCAGCTCGTTTGCCGTCGTCACACCCAGGTCCGGGTAGTTGAACTCCCACCACCACTGATGCCCGATCACTTCAACGCGGACGTCCGAGCTCGGAGGCGGACGATCGATGCGCCACAGGGTGATCATGGTGGGCACGCCGATGAAGATCAGGATGATCGCGGGCGCCAGAGTCCAGCCGATCTCCAGCGCCGTGTTACCGTGTACGGGCTTCGGTTTCTCGGCACCGGGCCGCTCCCTGAAACGAATGATCGCGACGATCAACGCGCCCTCGACGAGGACGAGTACGCCCATCGCCCACCAGAAGATGCCCCGGAAGAGGGAGTCGATCTCTCGGGCGACGTCGGACTGCGGGTGTAGCGACGACTGCGGAAAATCGCCACCACACGCCACTGCCACCAAAGAGATGGCAAGGGCCGCGAACACGAGGATTCGTCGGTGGCCCGGGTACCTTGGGCGCCCGTCGGTCATGTGGTCGTGGTCTATGGCTGCCGGTCGGCTCTCATGTGAAAAAATTCACGAGGGGCGACAATACGGATCGTCCGGGGAGTCGTCAAGAATGGTTCTCGGTTAGCGAGCGCTGCGGTCCGACCCCGCGCTCATCGCGCCCAAGGGTCTTGGCCGGGGGCCGATGGGTGAGCGTCAGTGGCGAAACAGGCGACGGCCCGTCATCACCATGGAGATGCCGTGCTCGTCCGCGGCCCCCACAACCTCGTCATCTCGAATCGATCCGCCCGGCTGGACGATCGCACGCACGCCGAGCTCGGCCGCTGCATCGATCCCGTCTCTGAACGGGAAGAACGCATCCGAAGCGAGCACGGATCCCGCGGTCTCGTGTCCCGCGTCACCAGCCTTCCAGCCCGCTAGCCGGACTGCATCGACGCGGCTCATCTGGCCGGCGCCCACGCCGATCGTGGCGCCACCACGAGCGAGCAGGATCGCGTTGGACTTCACGCCCTGGACGGCAGCCCACGCGAAACCGAGATCGTTCCACTCCTCGGAAGACGGTTGCCGTCGGGTCGGAACGGTCACGCCAGCGCCGGATGCCAGCTCCTCGGCCGTCGCCGGGATGGGCGACGTCTGCAGCAGCAGTCCTCCCTGCACTCCTCGCGCATCCATGCCCGAGAAAAGATGCCCCGGATAGGCCTGAAGATCCCCATCCTCAGGCGCGAGAATGCGAAGGTTCTTCTTCTGAGTGAGGATTCGCAAAGCCGCCTCGGCGTAGCCGGGGGCGATCAGGCATTCCACGAACAGCTCGCCAAGCGCCTCCGCCACCGTTTCCGCGAGCGGCTGGTTGAACGCCACCGTGGAACCGAACGCCGACACCGGATCGCAGGCCAAGGCTCGCTCGAACGCTTCGGAGGTCGAGCGCCCGACGGCGAGTCCACAGGGCGTCGTGTGCTTGACGATCGCGCAGGCCGGCCGAGAGGCGCCGAGGTACGGAGCGATCGCGCCCAACGCGCCGTCCACGTCCAGCAGGTTGTTGTAGGACAGCTCCTTGCCGTGCAGCTGCCTTAGCGCGGCCGCTCCCGACGGGCGCCTCGACGCGTCCCGGTAGAAGGCGGCGGCCTGATCCGGGTTCTCCCCGTAGCGGAGCTCCTGGATCCGCACCAGGGAGACGATCGCCTCGGCCGGAGGTCCGCTCTCCTCGCGTCCGAACGAGCGCAGGTAGCTCGCGACCGCCGCGTCGTAGACCGACGTATGAGCGTACACGCTGGCGGCGAGGCGCCGTCTCTGATCGCCCTGCTCCTCACCCTCCGCCTCCGCGTCCAGCAGCGCGAGGACTTCTCCGTAGTCCGCCGGATCACAGGTGACGACGACGTCGTCGTGGTTCTTTGCGGCCGCACGAAGGAGCGTGGGCCCTCCGATGTCTATCTGCTCGACCGCCTCGGCCAGGGTCGCGTCAGGCCTCGCCACCGTCTGCCGAAACGGGTACAGGTTCACGGCCACCAGATCGATAGGCTGGATTCCCTCTCGGTCCAGGGCTTCCAGGTCCTCGGGAACCGACCGACGGGCGAGGATGCCCGCGTGCACCGCCGGGTGGAGCGTCTTCACCCTGCCGGCCAGCATCTCGGGGAAGCCGGTGAGCTCTCCGATCGAACGGACGGGTACGCCGGCTTCTGTGAGCGCGGCCGCCGTGCCGCCGGTCGACACGATCTGCCAGCCCCGGTCCACGAGAGCCTGCGCCAGCTCGACGACCCCGGTCTTGTCGGAAACGCTGACGAGCGCGGTCCTCTGTCCAGACATATCAGCTATCTTCTCGTTTAGTTAGGATCAGGATCACTCGACGCAGTCGGAGGCATCCGACCGCAGCGACTCGAGCGTCGTCACGCCGTCGTCCCGACCGGCTCTGAACGTCTCCGCGCCATGGAGCGGAAGCTTCCACTCGGCCCGAGCATCGGACGAAAGGTGCAGCCGACCCCGCGCGATGCCCGAGACGACCGCCGGGAGCAGACGATGCTCCACCCGCAAAACGCGAGCGGCCAACGCGTCGGAGTCGTCATCCTCCATGACGGGGACCGGCCACTGAGCGACGATAGGGCCCCGGTCGTATTCCTCGCTCACGAAGTGGATCGTGACGCCGCTCACCTTGCAGCCTCGATCGATCACGGCCTCGTGGACTCGCCGACCGTACATGCCAGGGCCGCCAAAGGATGGCAAGAGGGCGGGGTGGATGTTGATCATCCGCCCCCAGAACGCGTGCACGACCGAGGCTGGAATCAGCCGAAGATATCCGGCGAGCACCACCAGCTGGATGTCCGCTTCGTCCAGACGGCGCAACAGAAACGCCTCGTCGCTCTCCGGATCTTCCTCCGCGCTCTGGGCGGCGGCCGGCAAGACGTCCGCCCGGACTCCCGCTTCTCGCGCCCGCTCCAGCGCACGGATCCCGGGCCGGCTTCCGATGACCAGCACGACGCGAGCCGATGAGTCATCGCCCAAGTTGAAGCGGTCCAGGAGAGCTTGGAGGTTGCTCCCCGAACCGGACGCAAGCACCCCGACGCGAAGGGGTTCGCTCACACCGCCTCCCACGCCTCCGACACGACGCGCGCGACGTCCCTCTCCTCGCCCGGACGGATGGTGCGGAAGTCCACGCAAAACAGATCGTCCTCGATGCGGCCGATGAGAGGCGGCGTTGCCGCCCGACAGCGGCGCTCCAGGGAAGCCGGACGCCGGCCCGTCGCGCACCAGCCGGCCGACTCGAGGGTCACCTCCGGATATGCGCCGCCCCCGACTACGGAGTGCATGGGCCGAATCTCCAGCGCCTCCCTCGCCGAGCCGGTGCAGAGTGCGAGACCGGCTTCCGCTCGCGCGCGAACCGATGCCAACGGCTCCCGAAGCATAGCCACTGCCGGGATCTTTTCGGCCGCAGCCGCCGGGTTCGCATAGAGACGCAGCGTCGCCTCTAGGGCGGCCAGCGTCAGCTTGTCGACTCGGAAGGCGCGCAGCAGTGGGTTGCCTCGCAGGCGGTCGACGACCTCCTCCAAACCGTGGACGACGCCCGCCTGCGGGCCTCCCAGCAGCTTGTCACAGCTCCAGGTCACGATATCCGCTCCGGCTGCCGCGGCCTCACTCGGGCCGGGCTCGGCGGGCAGGAGCGGGAGCAGCTCGGGGAGCAGAAGACCCGAGCCCAAATCGTTGGCTACCGGAACGCCTGCTCGGCGACCCAGGTCCGCGAGCTCCGCTATGCTCACGTCTTCCACGAAGCCGCGGATCCGGTAGTTGGACGGGTGAACCTTCATGATCAGGCCTGTCCTCGATCCGATCGCGCCGGCGTAGTCCTCGATCCGCGTGCGGTTCGTCGTACCGACCTCGACCAGCTCTCCACCGCTGCGGGCGACGATCTCGGGGATGCGAAACGAGCCGCCGATCTCGACCAGCTCGCCGCGTGAGACGATCACCTCGCGACCGAGGGCCAGTTCGTTCACTACGAGCGAGACCGCCGCCGCGTTGTTGTTCACGACGAGCGCCGCATCGGATCCGGTAAGACGTCGCAGCAGTCGGGTGCAATGCGTATAGCGACTGCCGCGCTGCCCCGTCGCCAGATCGTATTCGAGGTTGCTGTAGCCACCCGCCACGGGCTCGAGCGCCTCCAGCGCCACCGACGCCAAAGGAGCTCGGCCGAGGTTCGTGTGCAGTACGACGCCCGTACCGTTGAGGACGCGGCGGAGACCGGGGATCGACTGCGCACGGAGTCGGACTCCGGTCGCCTCCAGGATCTCAGTCGGTGCGGGGACGGATCGACCCGCTGACGCCCGTACCCGCTGGTCCGCGATCACTTCACCAAGGACCCGCTTCACCTCATCACGGCCGAAGCTCTCCGACCAACGCGCGGCCCGCTCGTCGGCGAGCAGCGAATCGACGGACGGAATGCCCCGTCGGAGGTCGCTCATCGGCTCACACCTCCGGCGCCACCCTCTCCGCCTTCATCCGTTTCCCGAGCCGGATCTTGCTGATCCGGCTCGACCGCGTCGCCTTGATCTTCGTCGCGGCTCGGCCCATCCGCGTCCTCCTGCCCCAAGGGATAGGAGAATGTCGTGTCGATCCCCGCCTCCAGGAGGCGCAGATTGACGATCCTGTCCACGGTCAGTCGGTACGTCCCCGGCGTCAGAGGTGTGGCCAGCTGGATTCGCAGTGTCCGAGAAGGGAGCTCCTCCTCGGCGGCAAGCGTGTCCGCCTCCTGCGCAGGGGTCTCTTCCGGCGGAGATGGGCTGGGTGCGACCGCTGCAGGGACGGCCACGTCCGCCGCTGTCTCAATCTCGGCCGCACCGGCGGGAAGGGAGTCGACCTCCGAGACGCCAGCGGCGAGGGAGTCGGCGTTCGCCGCCGCGTCATCCTGTGCAGGCTCCTCCTCCTGCTCGGAGGTCGCCGAATCCGGAGGCGCGGGCTCGGTGGCCGCCGTGTCCCGAGGCGCTTCCGCCGGAGCTGGCCCCCCTCCCCGTTGTCGCCCTCGTGGCTGCTCCACTTCCAGACGCACCTCCTCGACTCCCCATCTCGTCCCGCTCTCCACTTGCCGCAGGATGAGGCCCGCGGAGGAGAAGTCCTGTTCGGGGTCCAGGTAGTCATCGAATTCAAGCTCGAGCGCGAGGTCGTCGGGGCTCCGGATGAGCCCGAGGAGCGCTGGCGTCGTGTCCGGCTCCACGACCCGGAAGCTCAAGGCGGCGCTCCCGGCGGGCTCCAACTCGACACGCACGCTGTCGTAAGCTTCGAAGAGTCGCTCGAGCCGGAGGTTGTTGTTCAGGTCTTCGAAGGCGAAGGACCAGTACTCATCGGGAGGCAGGTACGGGAGCTCGAACTCGCCCTGCCGGTCCGTCAGGACGCCGTACGGAATAGAGTCTCCCGCCAGGTTGTAGAAAAGCACTCTTGCGGTCGAGAGCGCCTGTCCATCCACGCGCCGAAGGACCTCGCCCGTCACCCGCGTCGCGGATAGCTCCGGTCCGGTCGAGAAGACGAGCTCGATCGGTTGCTCGGTGCGGTTCCCGAGAAGATCGGCGATGCCGGCGGGAATCTGGAAGTAGTACACGACGCCGTCGACCCAGCCGTCGGATGACTTGATCTTGATGTTCGAGAAGCCTGAGGAAAGCTCGTACCGTTCGGCCGGCGACGCGACCAGGCTTTGCTGGAGGCTCCTGGTGCCGGTGATCGGCTCGTCGAACCTGATCTCGACACTCCCGCCAAAGCCGGGCACGATGGAGTTGTTGACGGGTCTGATCTCGCGGACGGAGGGGGGAGTCCGGTCGGGGCGGGCCCCCGGCGGGGGCTCCTCCCTCGCGCAAGCTAGCGCGAGCGACGCCGTGGCCAGGCCGACCGCCACGCCGGCGCGTTTCGTCGATCGGTGAGGGGACGGGTCAGGCACTCGATACGGACTCAACCTTCTCCGAGCGCGCGTCTCTTCTCGACCAGGAGCCGCCGGCGCTCCGCGAGCGACGTCTGCTTCTCGCGCTCGCGCTCTACGACCGCCGCGGGAGCCTTCTCTACAAATGCCGGGCTATCGAGTCGCGCACGGGAGCTCTCCAGAAGGCTCTCGAGCCGGAGCAGCTCCTTTTCCAGCCGTCCGAGCTCGCGCTCCACATCCACTACGTCGGCAAGCGGCAGGAAGAGCTCGGCCCCCGACTGCAGCACGGCGTGTGCGCCGGGCCCGGCGGGAAGCCCGTCCGCCCCCTGGAAGACCGCCCGGGCGAGTCGAGAGATGCCCTCCCCCTCGGCCGCCATCGCTCCCGCCAGCCCCGGCGGGGCTCCGCGAACGAGAACGGTGAGCTGTCGCGAGGGGTCGATCCCGTACGCGGCGCGGAGGTTCCGGACCTGACCGACCAGCTCTTGAAGCCCCGCGAACGCGGCCTCCGCCGCATCGTCCTCCCATGAGTCCGGCGGCTCGGGCCACGGCCCTCGTACGATCGTGTCCTCCTCGCTTCGGCCCGGATGACGGGTGGCGATCGCCTCGGAAACGAAGGGCATGATCGGGTGCAGGAGGCGCATCCAACCGTCCAGCATGTGCGCCAGCGTCGTCGAGGCGGCTGCTCGGCTGGCGTCCCCACGCGCGCCTCCGAGCCGCAGCTTCGCCAACTCGATGTACCAATCCGCCAACTCGCCCCAACCGAACTGGTAGACCGCCGCCGCCGCATCGTGCAGCCGGAAGGCCTCCAGCGCCTCGGTCACCTCGTGGGCCGTGCTTTGAAACCGGCTCAGGATCCACCGATCCGCCAGCTCCAGCTCACGGTCCTCAGGGCTCGTCGCCAGATCCTCCTCGGTCAGGTACGGCAGGGCGAAGCGCGCGGCGTTCCAAATCTTGTTCGCGAAGTTGCGGCCCACGGCGAACGCGGCGTCGAGATCCTGGTAGTTGAGCTGGATGTCGGTCCCCATCGAAGCGCCACTCAGGATCGTGTAGCGCATCGCGTCGGCGCCAAATCGCTCCACCACCTCCAGGGGATCGATGCCGTTTCCCAGCGACTTGGCCATCCGGCGGCCTCGGTGGTCCCGGACGGTCCCGTTAATGACGACGTCCGCGAACGGGAGCTCGCCCATGAACTCCAGGCCCATCATCACCATGCGCGCGACCCAGAAAAAGATGATCTCCGAGGCGGTGACCAGGGTGTCCGTCGGATAGAGGGCCTCCAAATCCGCCGTCTCCTCGGGCCAGCCAACGGTGCTGAACGGCCACAGTGCCGAGCTGAACCACGTGTCCAGGACGTCCGGGTCCTGTACGAGCTCGCCGTGACAATGCGGGCATTCGGTGGGATCGTCCCGCGAGACGATCTCGCTCCCGCACGCTTCGCAGTACCAGACCGGGATGCGGTGCCCCCACCAGAGCTGCCTGCTGATGCACCAGTCCCGGATGTTCTCCATCCAGTGCTCGTACTTCTTGCCGAAGTGCTCGGGGTGGAAGCGGAGGCGCCCCTCCCGGTAGGCGGCCAGACCCGGCTCCGCCAACGGCCTCATGCGGACGAACCACTGCTCGCTCAACCAGGGCTCGATGATCGTGTCACACCGGTAGCAGTGCCCCACCGCATGGAGGTGGTCCTCTATCTCGACCAGAAACCCTCCGGCCTCGAGGTCCTCTACGATCCGCTCGCGGGCTTCGAACCGGTCCAGCCCGCGATACGCCTCCGGCGCCTCGCCGGAGATGGTACCTTCGGCTTCCAGCACGTTGACGCGTGGAAGCTCGTGGCGCTCGCCGATCTCGAAGTCGTTGGGATCGTGAGCCGGCGTCACCTTGAGGGCGCCGGTTCCGAACTCGAGGTCCACGTACTCGTCCGCGATCACCGGCAGCAGCCTGCCTACGAGTGGCAGCAGGAGATCCTGGCCGACCCTGGCGGCATGCCTCGGATCCTCGGGGTGCACCGCCACGGCGGTGTCGCCGAGCATCGTCTCGGGGCGCGTCGTGGCGACCACCAGATCCTGTCCGCCCTCGACGGCGGACGGATAGCGGATGTGGTATAGCTTGCCCGGTTCGTCGCGGTGCTCGACCTCCTCGTTGGCGAGCGCGGTCCTGCAACGGGGGCACCAGTTGATGATGTACTCGCCCCGGTATATCAGACCCTTGTCGTAGAGGCGGACAAATACCTCACGCACGGCACGCGACAACCCGTCGTCGAGGGTGAAGCGGGTCCTCTCCCAATCACAGGAGTCGCCGATCGCCCGTTGCTGTTCGAGGATCTGCCCTCCGTATTCGTGCACCCAATCCCAGACCTTCTCGACGAACGCCTCTCGCCCCAGGTCCCAGCGTGACACCCCGTTCTTCGCCAGCTCACGCTCCACGACGTTCTGCGTCGCGATGCCCGCGTGATCCGTCCCTGGCACCCAAACCGCGTCGAAGCCTTGCATGCGCCGCCAGCGGATCAAGACGTCCTGTATGGTGTGGTTCAGCCCATGCCCCATGTGCAGGGCACCCGTCACGTTTGGAGGCGGGATCGAGATGACGTAGGGCCGTTCCACCTGCCCTGCCGGGACGTGAAAGAGGCCTGCCTCCTCCCACCGCCGGTACATCGGCGCTTCGATGCCCGCAGGGTCGTATCTGGAGTCGAGTTTCTGGCTCAAGGTCGGCCGCTATCCAGAGTGGCTCGGTTTCGAGGATGCTTCGGGGGAGAGTTTAACGGCGACGATAAGGAAATCCAACCGGGCCGCGCTTCCCTGGAGCCTGTGCCCCATTCGCTCGGACTGGTTCCTAGCCGTCCGCCGTATCGGGAGGCGCCGCTTCGGTCGTGTCGCGCTCGCGCCGTTCGACCTCCTCCTGGGTGCGCCTCCGCATCTCCTTGAGGGCCTCGTTGCGCTCCTTCCGAATGTCTGTCTCGATGTCCTGCTGCCGGATCTCGTTGAATTCGCGGATCATCTGGCGCGTCTTCTGGGCGTTCGGGGACATGCTGTACCCGAACAGAGCGCCGAACGGGATCGGGATCGTGATGTCGCCGAGGTGCAGGCCCTTGTCGGAGATGCCCCACTTCTCGTCTCCCTCGCCGAACGTCCATTCCGTCGCTCTGCGGCGCTCCTCCTCCGAGAGGCTCAAGCTGTCCAACCAAACCCGCAGCAGTGCGCGCACGGCGCTATCGGCCCGTGCGTATGCCCGCGCGACGTCGGCGGGCCATGGCTCCTCGGGATACGGGACCCACAGGCGGCGATCGGTGAACTGCGCCCTGAGGCGCTCCGCGTTGGTCAGGCCGCGTCTCTCCGGCTCGGCTTCTGCGCCGCCCACCTCCTCCGGCTCGCCGGGCACGACCTGGATGACCTCCTGCTCGCCTGGCCTGATATCGGGGCGTTCAGGCTCGGTAAGCGGCTGCAGTGGCTCGGGCGTGGGCACGTCAACGACCTCGATGCCCTCTGGCGGCAATACATCGGGAGGCGATCCGAGAAAGCCTCGCTCACTCAGGTCCAACAGACGTGACACGAAGAGAACCAAGAGCACGTGGACGAGGAAGGAGACACCCAGCGCCCACGGCAGGGCGCGGCTGTACGTGTCACGCCCGCGCACGTTACCCTCCGGAGGCTTCCGGATGTGATCCGGGCCTTCCGCTTCCGGACGTCCGGCATCGGGCGGGGGAACGAGCGTGGAGGACAAGGAGAGCGCTCAGAGCGTCGCGTCGATGGACGAGAGGAAGGAGCCGTTCTCGCAGAGCTCGCCGGGGGACGGGACCCGATCTCTGGTCACGTTTTCAACTCCTTCTTCTTGGCGGCCGGAAACAGCACGTTGTTCAAGATCAGACGATACCCCGGTGAGTGCCGCCGGAGCTCCAAATCGGTCGGGGGATCTCCGATCAGGTGCTGGGGATCCTCGGGATCGTGTCCACCATAGAACGTGAACGTTCCCTCTCCATAGACTCCGTGAATGTACTTTGCGATTCCGCTTCCTTCCTCGGCCAGCACGATCAGGCCGGGTTTCAGGCGAGCCCGGCGGAACGACGTGGTCAGCCCGTAGAAGTCGGGCAGGACCCGAACATGGCTCTGCGTGAGCATCGTGGGCACCGGATCGAACTTTGCGCTAAAGTCGAACAGCGTGAAGGTGGATAGGGGCAGTCGCTGCGGCGTGTTGACCAGGTGCCCGTCGATGTCGCTGAACGCGCTGACGGAGGGCTCGTATACGAGGGACGCGTCGGTGAAAGCCATGGCCTGGCCCCAATCCATCGTCTCTTCGGCCGCCGGGTCCACCGGCGACCCGTCCGCGAAGAAAGCCGCGATATCCGTCGTCCGGGCCGCGAGGGCTAGATCCAGGGTCTCGGTCGCCGTGCACATCGCGAACAAGAACCCTCCGCCGTCCACGTACGAGCGGATCTCGCGCGCCACGGCCTTCTTCAGCTCGGGGACGCTCACGTACCCGAACTCGGCGGCTACTCCCTCGTTGCGCTCGACCTCTTCTCGCAGCCACTCAGTGCCCGCGTAGGTGAGATAGAACTTCGAGTATTGGCCGGTGAAATCCTCGTGGTGGAGGTGGAGCCAGTCGAAGTCGGATAGCCTCCCTAGCAGCACCTCCGCGTCCCAAACCGTCTCATAGGGAATCTCCGCGTATTCAAGGGCCAGCGTCACGGCATCGTCCCACGGCGAGCTGTTCGGCGGTGTATACACGGCTACCTTTGGCGCTCGCTCGAGGGGCACCGACTCCATGTTCGAGCTCTCGATCTCAGCTCGGATCCGGGCGATGTCAGCCGGACCGATCGGCTCGACGGCCACACCCATCAGGGCCGCCATTCGTCGGACCGACGGCATGTCCGGGATGATGAACGAACCGTCGCGGTAGTTCAGAAGCCACTCGGCCCGCTCTTCCGCTTGCAGGACCCTGTAGGCTAGCCCGTAGGCCTTGAGGTGGTTCTCCTGGGCGTCATCCATCGGCACCAGCAGTTGGCACGATACGGGCGCGGGCGCGGCCAACACCGCCACGAGCACGGCCAAGCCGACGCGCTGGGGGAGCGAGCTCACACGCCCCCGGCCTCGGAGGGCGAGGTGACGAGCCACTCGGCACGCAGGCGCCGAGCCAACGGCGTCACGGCGCTCTCCGGATATTCGAGGATCAGCCGCTCCAATCGAGACACCGGCGAGGGACCGCCGACGTCGCGGGACTGCAAGGCTCGTTCGTATCTCGCGATCGCTAACAGGGCCACCGGCGATTCAGGGGCCGCCGGGTACCGTTCGATCAAGCGCTCTCGAAGGCCTGCTGCCTCAGCCGCGAAGCCTGCGTCGTCCAAGCCGGAGGCGGCCAGCGCCATCCCTTCGGGCGACGGGTCTTCGGACTCCCACTCGCGTAGACCCGCCTCAAGCTCGGCCGGCGTCGGCCCCCGAGCGATCAGGTGAAGCATCTGGCCCAACCGTGTCACCATGGCGGAATTCGAGCTGGTCAGGGCGCCCGCCATTCGGATCGCCCTGGTGCGGGTGCGTGCGTCGGAGTCGGCGGCGCTCGTCGCGTCCTCCAGCGCCCGGATCGCGCCGACGCCGTCCCCGGCGTACAAGCGGACCCGCCCGAGCTCGAGAGCGAGCCGGGCATGCGGCACGCCATCTCCGGCCGCCGTGATCGGGGATCCGGTCGCGAGGACGCGCTCGGCGTCGGACAATCTGTCGGCGCGAACGAAACTCCGGGCTAGCTCGATCCGCATCTCGACCAGCTCGGACTCTGCCTGCGGGTAGGTTCGCTGGAAATCCGTCAGCATCAGCTCCGCCTGCTCCGTATCCGATAGCGAGAGGCTGAACAGGCCGCGGGCCGAGACACGATGCAGGTCGGTGCCTCGAGGGACGCTTCGGAGCAGCAGGCTAAACGCCCGGCGCGCACGCGTGGAATCGCCAGCTTGGAGCGCCATGTCGGCGGCAGCGGCCCGCCACCGGTCACGTCGGACGGGGTCATCGATCAGGTCGGCGAGCCGCTCGGCCGCCCATGCGCCCTGTTCGTGGAATCCCGCTGCCCGAGCCCCCTCGGCGAATCGGGCCAGGAACTCACGGCGCTCGGGGGTCGGCAGGCGTCCCACCAAGTCCCGCGCCAGCTCTCCGGCACGCTCGGAGGCGCCGAAGCGGAGGATCAGATGGGAAGCAGCGACAGCAACGTCCGGAGTCGTCTCACGCGCCGCATCCGCGACGGCATCCGCGAACGCGC
>JARRMU010000055.1:0-17676 GCA_037385645.1 Gemmatimonadales bacterium | reverse complement strand
CACTGAAGTCCATGCTCCTCCTTGAACGCTTCCTGCATCGGGTTCAGCCCGCCGTTGCTCATGAGCCCTTCGACGGTCGTAAGAGTATGCCCGTCGGCCTGCACGGCGAACATCGTGCAGGACTTGATGGGAGTTCCGTCCAGCAGGATCGTGCACGCGCCGCAATGTGTCGTATCGCAGCCGATATGGGTCCCGGTCAGCCCCAACTCGTCGCGCAGGAAGTGCACGAGCAGCATTCGGGGCTCGACGTCGGCCGTGTACTCGGCGTCATTGATCGTGACCGATACAGAGGTCGTCGTGGCCATCGTCATCTCCTCGTAGACGGTCAGGAAGCAGCGCGAGCGCGCTCGACCGAGCGTCGCAGCGCCCGTCCTGTCAGCACCCTCACCATGTCGCGCTTGTACTCTTCGGAACCTCTGGTATCCGCCGTCGGGCGGGATGCATCCGCCGCCTTCACGGCGGCCGCCTCGATGGCCGAGGCATCGGCCCCCGAAGCCAGAAGCTCTTCTTCTGCGGCCGTGGCCCGCAGGTTGGTCGCGCCCACGGCCGTGAGCCCGATCCCCGCCGCGCTCACACTGCCGTCCGTCGCCAGGGTGATCTGGGTTGCCACGCCAACCGTGGCGAAATCGCCCACCTTCCGCTCGAGCTTCTCATACGCGCCTCCCTGCCCGCCGGTCGTTGCCGGGATACGGATCCCGGTCACGAGCTCGTTCGGCTCGAGCGAAGTCACGAAGGTGGTGAGGAAGAGCTCGTCGATGGGAAGAGTGCGCTCGCCGCCCGCTCGCCGGACCGTGAGCTCCGCCCGGTAGGCCAGCATTACAGAGCCCCAGTCACCACTGGATCGGCGTGAACGAGCGATCCCCCCACGGTGCCACGGTTGCGCACCAGGGGGTCGGCGATCACGTCCGCTGCGTCGGCCAGGAGTGGATACCGGTCGCGGACCAGGTCGGATCCTGCAACCGTGGCGTGGCGGACCATGGGGCCGATGTGGAGAAATCCGTCCGACTCTTCGAAGCGCTCGAGCTCCGGCAGTCCGTTCACGTCGACGACCGTGCCGGGCTCGGCGAGCCGAAACCGCATGGCAGGAATGAGGCTTTGCCCGCCCGCAAGGATCTTGGCTTCCCACCCGTGCTCGTCGAGCAGGGCGAGTACCTGGTCGATGTCGGAAGGGTGATGATAGTCGAATGCGGCCGGAATCATGGCTGGCTCCTTTGATGATCGTCTCCGATTCAGGATAAGGCTCCCGACCCGGCTGACGCTATGCTCGTGCGTCGCTGCATCGCAGGGCAGCTGTCGCGTTGCGTCGCGACTGGTGGAAGGAGGCTCTCTTCCCAACCTTAATGACGAGAATGGCAGACGACGCTGACCGAGTGAACGACAAAACCGACAAGACCGAGCCCGATCTTTCGGTGCTGCGTATGGAACGCGAAGGAGCGGCGAACAAGCCCGTCGAGGCCGGTCGCTCCCGTCGGCTCCTCGTGGGGCTCGTGGTCCTCGCCGCCGCGGCCATCTTCGCCGTCGTCGCCGTCCCGCGGCTGCCCTGGATCGCCCCGGAGATCGAGGCTGCGACGGTGCGAGTCCTGACGCCCGGCGAGGCCTCCCAGGTTCTGACGGCCACCGGTTACACGTATGCTCGCGAGCGAGCGTCGGTAGGTGCAAAGATCATCGGTCGGGTCGAGCGCCTGCTGGTGGATGAAGGCGACCGCGTCAGGCGGGGCGACACGATCGCGGTCCTAGACAGTGATGACCTGGTTGCCGAGCTCCAACAGCGTCGAGCGGCGTTGCTGGAGGCGCGCGCCAACCTGGCGGACGCCCAGCGGCAGGAGTCGCGCTTCGCCAGGCTGCTCGCCGAGAAGGCGATCGCGCAGGCCGAATACGATGCCGAGGCGACCCGGCTCGAAGTGATGGAGGCTCACGTCGCCGTGGCCGAGGCGAACCTCGCCAACGCCCGGGCTAGGTTGCAGTACGCAGTCATCAGGGCGCCGATCCCCGGCGTGGTCATCGAGCGACGGATCGAGGTGGGAGAGATGGTGGCGCCTGGCGGCTTCACCACCCAGCAGGCCACCGGCGCCATCGTTCGGATCGCCAACCCCGAATCCCTGGAGGTGGAGGCGGACATCAACGAGAGCTACATCTCCCGTCTCTCGCTCGGTCAGCCATCCGTCATCAGAGTCGACGCGGTCCCGGGCCGCGAGTACCGTGGGCGTCTTCGTAAAATCGTCCCGACTGCCGATCGCCAGCGTGCCGTCGTCCAAGTGAAGGTCACGATCGACGACAGGGACGATCGACTCCTGCCGGACATGAGCTGCAACGTCACGTTCCTGGAGGAGGAGAGCCAGGCGGAGAGCACGGCGGTTGGCGGGCCGATGGTGGTCGCCCCGCAGGCTTCGGTCCTGCAGGATGCCGATGGTTCCCACGTCTACGTCCTGGTAGATGACCGCGTTCGGCGCATCGCTGTCGAACTCGGGGAGGAAGTGGGCGATGACGTCGAGATCCGCTCGGGCCTGAGCGGTGGTGAGCGGGTCGCCGTGACCGGGTTTGCCGGGCTGGAGGACGGTCGCCGCGTTCGGATTCGGTAGCGGACATGTCGTCGCCAAGAAGCGAGACTCTGGCGGGTCGTCGGAGAGCGTCGAGGCTGCGGATGAAGGGGGGCGAATGAGCGATCCGGTCGTCCGGATTGAAGATGTGAGCAAGGTCTATGGGGGCGATCGGCTGCGGGTCGAGGTGCTCTCGGGGATGAACCTGGAGGTGGCCGGGGGCGATTTCGTGGCCCTCATGGGACCGTCGGGTTCCGGGAAGACCACTCTGCTCAACCTGATCGCCGCGGTGGACCGGCCGACCTCCGGACGGGTGATCGTGGCTGGCCAGGACACCTCCCAGCTGAACGAGAGCGCGCTCGCGCCGTGGAGGCATCGGCACATCGGATACATCTTCCAGCTTTACAACCTCATCCCCGTCCTCACCGCCTACGAGAACGTGGAGCTTCCCCTGACGCTGAGCCGGCTGAGCTCCGCCGACCGGCGCGCCAAAGTGGAGACCGCCCTGGAAGTCGTCTCTCTGACGGATCGGCAGGACCACTATCCGCGCGAGCTTTCCGGAGGGCAGGAGCAGCGAGTGGCGATCGCCCGGGCCATTGTCACCGACCCGACCGTGCTCTTGGCCGACGAGCCCACCGGGGACCTTGACGCCGAGAGCGCCGAAGGAGTCCTCCGGCTCATGGAGAGGCTCAACACCGAGTTCAGCAAGACGATCATCATGGTGACCCACGATCCACGCGCCGCCAGCCACGCGCACCGTTTCCTCCACCTCGACAAGGGCAAGCTGTGGAGCGATCCGGAGGAGGTGGCCACGAACGCAGGCGGTGAAGCTCCATCCCCGGGGGAGGAGGAGTGAGGAAGCTCGTCTGGCGCAACCTTCTGCGGAACAAGCGCCGAACCCTATTGACCGTGGCGAGCCTCGCAGTGGGCGTCTTCCTCCTCTGCGTCCTGGGTGCGCTGCTGCAGACGTTCAATCCCACGGAGACGGAGACGTCTGAGAAGCGTGTCGTGGTTCGACACGCGGTCTCGCTGCAGTTCGAGCTGCCCGAGGCCTACTGGCGGCGCCTGGAGACACTCGACCACGTAGAGGCCGTGTCTCCGCTCAGCTGGTTCGGTGGGATCTACAAGGACACGCGGCCCGAGAACTTCTTTCCCCAATTCGCCACCGATCCAAAGACCCTCTTGGAGGTGTTCCAGGGCATCGAAATCGACGAGGCGGCGAGCGAGGCCTGGGTGACCGAGCGTCGGTCCTTCATCGCCGGCCGCGCGCTTGCCGAGAAGCACGGCTGGCGCATCGGCGACGAGATCTTCCTCAAGGGAGAGATCTATCCCGTCGACCTGACCCTCGTGCTTCGCGGCACCTTCACGTACCCGGACGACCTGGCTCAGGAGAATCAGATCTTCTTCCACCGAGACTACGTGGAGGAAGCGCTCGGCAACCCCGGAATGGTCGGCACCTACTGGCTTCGCCTGGACCGGCTGGAGAGCGTTCCCGTCGTCATCGAGGCTGCCGAGGCGATGTTCGAGAACTCTGATGCGCGGGTGAAAGTGGAGACCGAACAGGCTTTCGCGGCCTCGTTCTCGGAGATGCTGGGGAACGTCGAGTTCCTGTTCGGCGCGATCGGCTTCGCCGTCATCGTGTCGGTCTTCTTCATCACCGCGAACACCATGGCGATGGCAGTTCGCGAGCGGAACACAGAGGTCTCGGTGCTCAAAACGCTCGGCTTCGGGCATCTAAGAATCGTCGGGGCCGTGACGGCGGAAGCCACCGCGATCGGCCTCATCGGCGGCAGCGTCGGCGTGCTGCTGGCCGCGGCGCTGGTTCGGGCGGCCGCTCGGGCGCTTTCGACCATGTTTCCCCTGTTCTCCCAGATGACCCTCCGGCCCGGCGTAGCGCTGTTGGGACTAGCCGCCGCGGTGGGACTGGGTGTGCTGTCGGGTTTCATCCCCGGCCAGGCCATGGCGCGTCGATCGGTGGTCGCGGGCCTGAGGAAGGTGGCGTGAGGGCCCGATGATGATGACGGTGGCGTCGATCGCCTTCGTCGTGTTGGTCTATCTCGGGGTCCTGTCGCTCGCAGGCGGCCTCAAATCCGCGTTTCGTATCTCCGGCGATCCCGCTCATGTCGTCGTGCTCAGGGAGGGCGCGCTGAGCGAAACGAGCAGCTTTTTCTCGCTCGAGCGGGGCCGCGAGGTGATGGCGCTGCCCGGGATCGCGAAGAACGCGGAGGGGTCCGTACTCGCCGCCGGAGAGGTGATGATCCTCAACAACCTGCCCCGAAGAGATGGATCGATGAGCAACGTCACCTTCCGGGGTGTGAGCCCCGAATCGTTCCAGCTCCGCCCCGCGCTTCGGATCGTGGATGGGCGTCGCTTCGAGCCGGGGAAGGCCGAACTCATTGTGGGCCGCCGCCTCTCGGAACGGTTCCCCGCACTCGGCCTCGGATCGGAGCTGACGCTCGGCCAACTCACGTTCAGGGTCGTCGGGATCTTCGACGCCGCCGGCTCCAGTTTCGACTCGGAAGTGTGGGGCGCGGCCGAGGATATGAGCTCCGCTTTCCGGCGAACGGGCTACTATTCCTCCGCCCTTCTCAGGGCCGGCTCGGAGGCCGAGGCGGCGGCGCTCGTCCAACGCATCGAGGACGACCAGCGGCTCAGGCTGCGCGCTCTCACGGAGGCCGAGTACTACGCCCAGCAGACCGCCGCCACGACGCGGCAGTTTGTATTTCTGGCCAACATGCTGGCGGTGATTATGGCGATCGGCGCTTGTTTCGCAGCGGCGAACACCATGTACGCCGCGGTGTCGGCCCGCACCCGGGAGATTGCGGCGCTCAGAGTGTTCGGCTTCAAGAGGCGGAGCATCATGGGCGCCTTCCTCCTCGAAGCCGCGCTTCTCGGCCTGGTCGCTGGGCTCATCGGCATGTTGCTAGCCCTGCCGCTCAACATGATCAGCACCGGGACGACCAACTTCCTCACCTTTAGCGAGATCACGTTTTCTCTTCGCACGACGCCGATGGCGCTCGTCGGCGGCGTTCTGGTAGCGGTTCTCACCGGAATAATCGGCGGGATCCCTCCCGCCTGGTCGGCTGCGCGCAAGCCGATTGCCGAGGCGATGCGAGCGGTTTAAGCCGCGCCGCCGCTTGCGGCGAGCGTCACGTCGGTCGACTTTCGGCGCCGACCGGGTGCGGACGGGGGTCGCCGCTCGCAGCACGAACAAAGGAGACGCCACGTGGCGATCGAGATTCAGAAGAGCTTCGAGGTCAACAGGCCGGTGGAAGACGTATGGGAGTTTCTCACTACCCCCGAGCGGGTCGTGGAATGCCTGCCCGCCGCCAAGCTGACCGAGAGGGTCGACGACCGGAACTTCCGCGGCGAGATGGGCGTCCGCCTGGGGCCGATCGGCGTGACCTTCCAGGGCACGATCCACTACGACAGCCTGGACGTCGAGAACCACGAGGTCTCGATGCACGGCGAGGGCAAGGATGCCAGGGGCTCGGGAAGCGTGAAGATGCAGATGCATAGCTCGCTGAAGCCTCTGGATGGGGGCGGGACGCACGTGGACGTCTCGCAGAGCGTCAGCCTGGCGGGCCGACTCGCATCCTTCGGGAGGGGCGGCATTATCCAGAACGTGGCCGACTTCATGTTCGGACGCTTCACGGAGTGCGTGAAGGGGAAGCTCGAGGGCTGACTCCGGGCCCGCAGAGGTGCCACGACGATCAAGGGCTGTCGCGGCTAGACAAGCCGCGCAGAAGCCAGAAGGCCTGCGACCGTTGGCGGGAGCTACTCCAACCGGTCGAGCTGGTCCAGCTCGGCTTCGTACTGCTCCAGCGTCATGGGGCCGTTGACGAACTTCCTCTGTAGTGCCTCCAGCGGAGTCTCTCGCCGGTTGGCTCTGAGCGTCCCGTTTAGAGATCGGTGCCGTGCGTTCCCGTCGAGCCACTCCTCCCGTCTGCCGGCCAGCCTCGACTGCGGACGATTGACCGACATGCCGCCCTCCGTCATTCGGTCTCGCCCGCGGCCCTGCATCCGCTCCCTGTGCCCGCGGATCCTCTTCACTCCCACACCGCAGCACGCGCGGCTGCGCCGCCAGCTCATGAAGAGCACCCCGATCGCCACCCAGATCACCCAGTCAGGCATCGTCCCATTCCCTCGTATTGATCCGCGTTTCAGTCAGCTCTTGCCGCTTGCCCGGCCGCCCGGTCCGGGCCAGCTCTTCTCGACCTCTCGCGTCGCGCGCTCCAGGATCTCCTGCAGCTTGCCGAGCGCCTCGGGATCGGCTGCCTTTCGCGTCGCCCGTTCGAAGCTGACCTGTGCCAGTCGAACGAACGAGCGCGTGAGGTCACCCATGCCGCCCGTCGAGAAACGGTCGGTGAAATCAGAGAAACGGTCGGTGAACTCCGACACACGATCGCCGTGCTTACCCAGCAGCGCTCGTCCCTCATCCGTGATGCGGTAGACGCGCTTGCCCTCCTGCTGATCCGAGATCACACAGCCCTGGTCTTCGAGCATCTGCAGGGTAGGGTAGACGGAGCCCGGGCTCGGCGAGTACATGCCGCCCGAGTCCTCCTCGAGGCGACGAATGATCTCATAACCGTGCATTGGCTGGTCGTCGAGCAAGCTGAGGATCACGTACTTGAGGTCCCCGCGTCGTCCGAAGCGCTGCCGGCCTCTTGCGTTCCGAGCGCGTGGGCCGAACGCAGCGAAGCCCGGGCCGCAGAACGCTGCCCACTCGCCGAAGCCGAAATCGCTACACTTACGGCCCATCCCTCTCTCTCCAGTTCTTCCGACGACACTCGCCGTGGAGCGACATCGCGTCGCGTGACGATATATCGGTAACGAACGATAGCGATATATCGCTACAACGTCAAGGCGACCGCACTACATCGTTGGGCCAACTCTCCGTATCTTGCCGGGGTTGCCATACGAGACCTCGACCAACGGGAGGCCCTCTTGCCGAAATTCGTGATCGAGCGCGATTTGCCCGGAGCCGGTAACCTCACCGATGAGCAGTTCCAGAAAGTCGCGGAGAAGTCGTGCGATGTGCTTCGGTCGCTCGGCCCCGACATCCAGTGGGTGCAGAGCTATGTCTCGGATGAGAAGCTCTACTGCGTGTACATCGCGAAGGACGAGAGCCTGCTCCACGAGCATGCCGAGCGGGGAGGGTTCCCGCTGACTCGCATATCGAGAGTCCGGCGGATGCTCGATCCCACGTCCGAGGAGGGCGCAGCGGAAGCGACGGCCTAGCCAACCAGACCTGCTGCAGGAGCCACGATGAGCGACGACGCGAAGCTCCCACGATACAAGAAGACCCACATCGGGGAACATCGTCTTCGCCCCGAGAGCCTGATGATGGGCTACGGTTACGATCCGGCGCTCTCGGAGGGGGCGCTAAAGTCCCCGATCTTCCAGACGTCCACGTTCGTGTTCGAAAGCGCCGAGGCGGGCAAAGCCTACTTCGAGATCGTCCTCGGGCTGCGCGAGCAAGGTCCGGCCGAGCATCTCGGCCTCATCTACAGTCGCCTCAACAATCCGGACCTGGAGATCCTCGAGGATCGTCTGACGTTGTGGGACGAGGCCGAGGCCGCCGCCGTGTTCGAGAGCGGCATGGCGGCGATCTCAACCGCCTTGCTCGCTTTCCTGAGGCCGGGAGACGTGTTGTTGCACAGCGAGCCGCTGTACGGCGGGACGGATTATCTGGTGAACCAAATCCTGCCCGAGTTCGGGATCAAGTCCGTTCCGTTTCCCGCCGGACGGCCGACCGCCGAGGTCGAACAGGGCATCCGCGAAGGCATGGGCGAAGGTCCGCTCAAGGTCGTCCTGATCGAGACCCCCTCGAACCCCACCAACGCTCTCGTCGACATCGAGGGCACGGCCACCCTCGCCCGTTCGCTGGGGCACGATGGCGAGCCCCCGATCGTCATGGTGGACAACACCTTCCTGGGCCCGCTCTGGCAACATCCGATGCGCCACGGCGCCGACCTGGTGCTCTATTCGGCGACGAAGTTCATCGGGGGGCACAGCGATGTGATCGCCGGCGCCTGTCTGGGCGGCTCCGAGCCCATGAGCAGAGTCCGGACCATGAGAACGTTCATCGGCTCGGGCGCGGATCCCTGGACCGGCTGGCTGCTGATGAGAAGCCTCGAGACGCTGAAGATGCGCATGACGGCACAGGTGAAGAACGCCAGGTACGTCGCGGACTATCTGCACGATCACCCGAAGGTGCGCTGCGTGAACTACCTGGGCCTCCTGAGCGAGGGTCACCCCATGTTCGACGTGTATCGCGCCCAGTGTCTGGCGCCGGGGTCGTTGATTTCCTTCGATGTGGAGGGAGGCGAGGCGGAGGCGTTTCGGTTCTTGAACGCGCTCAAGCTCATCAAACTGGCGGTCAGCCTCGGCAGCACCGAGTCGCTGGCTGAGCATCCGGCGGCCATGACGCACGCGGACGTACCTCTCGAAGAGAGGGAGCGGGAAGGGATAGGTCCCTCGATGGTGCGGATCTCCGTGGGCGTGGAGCACTACGAGGACATCCTGGCGGACCTGGAGCAGGCGCTGGCCGCGATTTGACAGCGGGCGGCGCGGAGGAGCCATGAACGCGACAGGGACCGTCCCCATCCGCGTGACGGTGAACGGCGAGCCTTACGAGCGCTCGGTCGAGGCTCGTCTTCTCCTCAGCGATTTCCTGCGCCACGAGCTCGGTCTGTCGGGCACGCACGTCGGATGCGAGCACGGCGTGTGCGGAGCCTGCACGGTCCTCCTCGACGGCGAGCCCGTCCGGGCATGTCTCGTCTTCGCGGTTCAGGCCGACGGCGCCTCGATAGGTACCGTCGAGGGGCTCGCGTCGAAGGATGGCCTTCACCCCCTTCAGGCCGCGTTCAAGGAAGCGCACGGCCTCCAGTGCGGCTTCTGCACGCCCGGGATCCTCATGACCATGGTCGCGTTTCTGGACGAGGTTCCAGAGCCCACCGAGTTCCAGATCAGGGAAGCGTTGTCGGGTAACCTCTGCCGGTGCACCGGCTACCAGAAGATCGTGGAGGCGGTCGAGGCGGCGGCGGCCGACCTGCGAGGCATCTCATGAGCTCGCGCTACTTCGGGGCGAGGATCCGGCGCAACGAGGACGAGGCGCTCCTCACCGGCCGGGCCAGCTTCGTCGACGACGTGCAGCTTCCCGGCACGCTTCACGCCGCGTTCGTGCGTAGCGACCTGGCCCACGGTCTCGTTCGAGCGGTGGATCCCGCACCTGCCCTCGAACGTCCGGGTGTCGTCGGCGTCTTCACGGCGGCGGACCTCGGCGAGTACTGGCAGCCCGGGCCGCTGCTCGTGCCTCCAGCCCCGATCGAGGGGCTGACCTTCGAGGCGCGAACCCAGGTCCCTCTCGCACGAGACAAGGTCCGGCACGTCGGCGAGCCGATCGCCGTAGTCGTGGCCGAGAGCCGCTACGTGGCCGAGGATGCGGCGGAGGACGTGATCGTGGATCTCGAGCCTCTGGATGCCGTGGTCGACGTCCGGGCCGCCCTAGCCGACGGAGCGCCGCTCATCCACGAGGATCTCGGATCCAACCTGGCGGCGCACGCCGTGCAGACGAAGGGCGACTACGATGCCGCGCGCGCCGCGGCCGACGTCTTGCTCGCGCGCGATTTCAGTTACGATCGGGGCGTCTCGGGGGCGATGGAGAACCGCGGGGTTCTGGCGCACTGGGACGAGCGCTCGTCCCAGCTGACCATCTGGGACACGACCCAGGCGCCGATCCCGATCCGCAACGGGCTCGCAGCGATGCTGGGGCTCTCCGAGTCGCAGGTTCGGGTCGTGGCTCCGTTCATCGGCGGCGGCTTCGGTCCCAAGATCATGATGTTCTACCCGGACGAGGTGCTCCTCCCCTGGATCTCGATGCGCCTCGGCCGACCCGTGAAGTGGATCGAGGATCGGTTCGAAAACTTCTTCTCGACCACCCAGGAGAGGGGACAGGTGCATGAAGCCGAGATCGCCCTCCGGGGGGACGGGCGGATCCTGGGCGTGAAGGACGTGTTCGTGCACGACACGGGCGCCTACAACCCGTACGGCCTCACCCTGCCGATCAACACGCAGTGCACGTTGCTCGGCCCCTACGATCTCCCGAACTACTACAGCGAGTTCCGCGTCGCCTTCACGAACAGACCGATCGTGACGCCGATTCGGGGAGCCGGGCGACAGCAGGGCGTGTTCGTCATGGAGCGCCTCCTTGATCTTGCGGCCCGTGAGCTGGGGCTGGATCGGGCCGAGATCCGACGTCGCAACTTCCTCTCGCCGGATGCGTTTCCGCACGATCACGAGATCCTCTTCCAGGATTTCGCCCCGCTGGTCTACGACAGCGGCGACTACGAGCCGGCGCTGGACAAGGCCATCGAGCTGATCGGCTACGAGCCCGCAGGCACGACCCCGAGCGACCCGGCCGGAGGGAGGCCGGCCGAGGAGGGAGCGGATAGAGACGGGGCATCCCGCCGAACGCGCCTGAGGGGAACCGGGATCGTCTCCTATATCGAGGGCACGGGCATCGGGCCGTACGAAGGTGCAAGGGTCCGTGTCGAGGCGAGCGGAAAGGTCTGCCTGGTCACGGGCGTGGGCACGCAGGGACAGGGGCACTTCACGTCCTTCGCGCAGATCGTCGCGGATCAGCTGGGTGTGGATGTCACCGATGTCCGGGTCGTGACCGGCGATACCCGCGAGTTTCACTGGGGCACCGGTACGTTTGCCAGCCGCGGCGCGGTGGTTGCGGGAAACGCCTGTCATGCCGCGGCCGTCGCCGTCCGGGAGAAGATCCTCCGGAAGGCGAGCGAGATCCTGGAGGTCGCGGAGGAGGACCTGGAGCTCGCGGAAGGTGTGGTGACGGTGCAGGGAGCGCCGGATCTCTCCATCGGGCTCGGCGAGCTCGCGCTCCGCTCGAACCCCCTGCGCGGCGCCGTGCAGCCCGGTACGGAGCCCGGCCTCGAGGCCACGGCATACTTCGGCCCGCAGCGAGGCGCCACGGCAAGCGGAGTCCACGCGATGATCGTGAGCGTGGACCCGCTGACGGCGATGGTCGAGATCGAGCGATACGTCGTCGTGCACGACTGCGGCACGGTCATCAACCCGCTGATCGTGGAAGGCCAGATCCACGGCGGCGTCGCTCATGGGATCGGAAACGCATTCTACGAGGAGCTCGACTGCGATTCCGAGGGCCAGCTTCACAACGCCTCCCTCATGGACTACCTGCTGCCGACGGCCACCGACGTGCCGCCGATTCAGACCGCGCACATCGAGACCCCATCTCCCCTCAACCCCCTGGGGATCAAGGGCGTGGGCGAAGCTGGGGCGATCCCCGTGGCAGCCCTGTTCGTTCAGGCGGTGGAAGACGCCCTGAAGGAGTGGGCGCCCGGACTCGAGATACGCGACATCCCCTTGAGCCCGAACCGTCTCTTCGCGCTCATTGAGAAGGCACGTGCCGGTGGTGGGGAGGAGGGCCCGTGAAGCCGGCGACCTTCGAGTACCACGCCCCGGATTCGGTAGAGGAGGCGCTCGCCCTGTTGAGGGAGCACGGCTGGGATGCCAAAGCGCTGGCCGGCGGTCAGAGCCTCATCCCGGCCATGAACTTCCGGATAGCCAGGCCCACCGTCCTCGTCGACCTGAACCGGATCGACGAATTGGCGTTCATCCGCCGCAACGAGGACGAGGAAGGGGACGGTGGGCCCGGCCCCGGCGGCGTGCGGATCGGGGCCATGACCCGGCAGAGGGCGGTGGAGAGGAGCGGGCTGGTAGCTGAGTGCGAGCCGTTACTGACCGAGATGATGCCTCACGTCGCTCACCTCCAGATCAGGAATCGCGGTACGTTCGGCGGAAGCGCCGTACACGCCGATCCGGCTTCCGAGATTCCCGCCGCCCTGCTTGCCCTGAACGCGAGCTGTCGGGTACGCGGGCCGGAGGGTGAGCGCTGGGTTCGCGCGGAGGAGTTTTTTCTCGGCCTGTTCGGCACGAGCCTGGAGCCGGACGAGCTCCTGATGGAGATCGCTTTTCCCGGCCCGCGCCAGCGGATGGGGATCGCGTTTCGGGAGATCGCCCGCCGGCACGGCGACTACGCGTTGGCGGGTCTGGCGACCAGGTTGGCCCTCGACGTTGATGGGCGCATCCAGGAGGTTCGCCTCGCGTATCTAGGCGTAGGGGGTGCACCGGCCCTGGCCACGAGCGCGGCGGCCGCCCTGGTCGGGGAGAAGCCCACGGCCACGGTTGTCGAGGAAGCCGCACGCACGGCCGCGGAAGAGCTCGAGCCGATGGAGGACATGCACGCGTCGGCGGCCTATCGCAGCCGGCTCGTCGAGGTGCTCACGCGCGAGGCCCTGGGGGTGGCGGCGGAGCGAGCCTCCAACTCCGTGTGAGCCAGCCGGGCGAAGTCGAACGGGCGGGCCTGGTCGAGCTGACGGGCGATTTGCCCGCGGGTCCCTTCAGCAACGCGGACCTGGACCCGACGCGGATCGCCGAGCGCTCCTGGAACCGGTGGAACCTGGCCTCGCTCTGGGTCGCCATGAGCGTGTGCATCCCGACGTACATGCTCGCTGCCAGCATGATCGAGAGCGGCATGAACTGGTGGCAGAGCCTGACGACGATCCTGCTCGGTAACGCCATCGTGCTCGTCCCCCTCGCGATCAACGGCCATGCGGGTACCCGGTACGGGATTCCGTTCCCGGTGTACGCACGGGCCGCCTTCGGGCTGAGGGGCGCGCACGTGCCCTCGCTGTTGCGCTCGATCGTGGCATGCGGCTGGTTCGGCATCCAGACATGGATCGGCGGGCTGGCGATCCACGTTCTCCTGTCGACTCTGTGGCCCACCTGGGCCCGGATAGGTGGCTCGTGGGCGTTCATGGGGTACGGGTTTCCGCATTATCTGAGCTTCGTGATCTTCTGGGTGATCAACATGTACTTCGTCTGGGCAGGGACGGAGTCGATCAAATGGCTGGAGGCACTGTCGGCGCCGGTGCTGCTGTTGATGGGTGCCGCGCTCTTCGTCTGGGCGGTCGGCCGGGTAGGGGACCTGGGCACGATCCTGCGAGAGTCGGACGCGCTGATCCGTGCCGAAGAACCGCTTCCCATCTCTCGTTTCCTGCTGGTGCTCTTCCTGCCCTGGCTGACCGCGATGGTCGGATATTGGGCGACGCTGTCGCTGAACATCCCCGACTTCACACGCTATGCGAAGAGCCAGAAGGATCAGCTCTCGGGACAGGCGTTGGGCCTCCTCACGACCATGCCGCTCTTCGCCTTCGTCGGGGTCGCCGTGACGAGCGCGACCCTGGTGATCTACGGCGAAGCGATCTGGAACCCGATCGACCTTCTGGCCCGAGCGACGGCCGAGGCCAACAGCCCGCTCCTCGGGCTCGGGGCGATGTTCTTCCTCGTCGTCGCTACGCTGAGCACGAACATCGCCGCCAACGTCGTAGCACCCGCCAACAGCTTTGCCAACCTGGCGCCACGCCGGATAAGCTTCCGGATGGGCGGAACGATAGCGGGGCTCATCGGCATCGTCATCGTTCCCTGGAAGCTCCTGGACATGTACCAGACCTGGCTCATCAGCTACTCGGGGCTGCTCGGTGCCGTTGGGGGAGTGATCGTGTGCGACTACCTCCTGGTCCGGAGGACGCGACTCGACCTGGCGGGCCTCTACCGAAGGGCGGGGCCGTACTGGTATCGGGGCGGGATCAACCGATCAGCGATCATAGCCCTGGTCGCCGGGATCGGCATCGCTCTGATCGGAACCTTCGACGAGCGTCTCGCTTTCCTTTTCCAGGGAGCATGGTTCTCAGCCGCGAGCGTGTCGTTTCTCGTCTATCTGGGACTGCAGCGCGCTGGCTCGGGGGCCGTCGATGTGCCGGCGTGAGCGAACCGGTCGAAGCGGAGCTCGAGGGGAAGCTCGATGAGAGAGAGGCCTGCCACGACGTCGAGCCTGGCGATGGTTCGGAATGCGACCAGGTACGAAGGCCGAGTCGCCATCATCGACCGTCTCGGCGTCCACCCGTACGGTGACCCGCTGGGAGCCTCCGCGAGGGTGGCGGACGTCCTGCTCGGCGAGCGGCCGGACCTTCTGGAGGAGCCGGTCGCCTTCATGGTCCAGCCGGGCGTCGACTACGTGTCGGTCCTGTGGGGAATCTGGCGGGCGGGTGGCATCGCGGTGCCCCTCTGTCCTGAACATCCGGCTCCTGAGCTCGAGCACGTCATTCGGGACTCCGGAGCCCGCACGGTCGTGCTCGATGCCGTGTTTGAGGAGGCCTTGAGAACGGTCGCCGAGGCGACGGGAGCCCGTCTTCTGTCCACTCGGGAGGCCAAGAGAGGGGGCGGCGCAGGACGCCGGCATCTCCCCGACGTGGAGCCCTTCAGGCGCGCAATGATCCTCTACACCAGCGGGACGACCGGACGGCCCAAGGGAGTCGTGAGCACCCACGGCAGTCTCACGGCCCAGGTCGAGACGCTGGTCGAGGCATGGGGGTGGACGGCCGAGGACCGAATCCTCCACGTCCTGCCGCTGCATCACACGCACGGGATCGTGAACGCGCTGCTTTGCGCCCTATGGTCCGGCGCCACCTGCGAGATGTTGCCGCGCTTCGATCCCGCCGCCGTCTGGGAGCGTCTCTCGTCCGGCGAAGTGAGCCTCTTCATGGCCGTGCCTACCATCTACGTGAAGCTGATTGCGGAGTGGGAGGGCGCGACGGCCGGCGAGCGGGCGGTGTTGTCGAGAGGAGCCGCTGCTCTTCGGCTCATGGTGTCGGGCTCTGCGGCCTTGCCGACGCACGTGTTCGAGACATGGCTCGAGATCACGGGCCACGAACTGCTCGAACGATACGGCATGACCGAGATCGGCATGGCGATCTCCAATCCGCTTGAGGGCGCGCGGCGACCTGGCTACGTCGGGGTGCCGCTTCCCGGCGTCAGCGTTCGGCTCGTCGACGAGGGAGGTGAGCGAATCACCGAGGAGGGGGAGCCTGGGCGGATCGAGGTCCGGGGCCCGGGTCTGTTTCTCGAGTACTGGAAGCGCCTCGAGGAGACGCGAGCCGCCTACCACGATGCTTGGTTCGACACGGGCGATGAGGCGGTGGTCGAGGACGGCTACTACCGAATCCTCGGGCGGACGTCCGTAGACATCATCAAGACCGGCGGCTACAAGGTCTCGGCGCTCGAGATCGAGAACGTGCTGCGGGGCCACTCGGCGATCTCGGACTGCGCCGTCGTCGGCGTACCGGATGCCGAGTGGGGGGAGCGCGTGTGCGTGGCCGTCGTTCCGGCGGCTGCGGAAGCACGCGAGTCCGACGAGCTGCTCGAGGAGCTGAAGGCGTGGGCCGGGGAGCGGCTCGCCTCCTACAAGGTGCCGCGCGATCTGAGGACTGTCAGCGGGTTGCCACGGAACGCGATGGGAAAGGTGACCAAGCCCCAGGTGCAGGAGATGTTCGTGTCGGACGGGCGGGTGGATGCCGACGGCTGAGTGTTCGCAGGCCTCGTAGCGCCTTCGACCATATAGCTTCATATGATAGCAAGTAACATATAGTCAGACAACGAGATACAGGAGGAAGCATGAAGCTGTACGATCTGTCGCAGCCGCTGAACGCCGATGTCTCTTTCTGGCCCTATTATCCGCCGTTCGAGGTCAAGTACATAAAGCGGAAATCCGAGCACGGCGTGAACGCGCAGTACATCATGACGTCGAACCACATCGGCACCCACCTCGACTCACCGAGGCACTTCGTGACCGGCGGGATGACGATCGACCAGATCCCGCTCACGTGGCTCTACGGCCCCGGGGTCATCGTGGACCTGAGCGACGAGATGGACGACTGCGCGGCGTATACGCCCGAGATGATCGAGGAACGGGTCGAGGTCAGAGACGGGGATCTCCTGGTGCTGAACACGGGCTGGCACCGGTTTGCCCAGTTTGGGGAGACGCCCAACGAGGAGCGCTACATCCACCTTCATCCGGGCGCCCACCCCGATATGGTTCCATGGCTGCTCGAGAAGAAGATCAAGATCTGGTCGGTCGATGCCGTCTCGACGGACCATCCGATGAACCTCCCGATAGGACGATTTCTGGGTAAGGGGACGTTCGGGCATTGCGACCGGGTCAGAGCTCTCTGCGAGCGCAAGTTCGGCGGGAAGGACAAGCTCGACGAGCTCTTCCCGGAGGAGCACTACCAGCTGACCCACAACGCTCTGTTCCCGCACGAATGCATGCACGCGGAGAACCTGGGCGGCGACATCGGTGCACCGGAGCTGCAGAACCGCCGTCTGACGATCGGCGTGTTTCCTTGGCTGTTCAAGGGAGGCGAAGCGGCGTTCTGCCGTGTGATCGCCTTCGTCGAAGATTAAGCGCGAGGAGGATCGATGCCGCTGCTGGCCAAGCCGCGCGCTGGGGGGTAGCGACGGCTGATCTTGAAGTCGCCGACCTGTCGGCGTGCGAGCTGAGAAGGAAAATCGAGCGGCGGGAGATCTCACCGGTCGAGCTCGTTCAGGCATGCCTCGACCGTGTCGAGGCGCACGGGGAGCGGCTCAACGCCGTGGTCACGCTGAACGAGAGGGCGGTCGACGAGGCTCGCGAGGCCGAGGCGTCCCTGGCTCGCGGTGAGCCGGCAGGACCTCTGTTCGGTCTTCCCGTCGGCATCAAGGACGTGACGCCCGTCGCGGGATTACGCACGACGTACGGCTCGCCCCTCTTCGCCGACCACATCGCCGTGGCTGATGCCCTCGTCGTCCGCCGGCTCAAGCGGGCCGGCGCGATCGTCCTGGGTAAGACCAACACCCCCGAGTTCGCCGCCGGAGCGAACACCTTCAACCCGGTCTTCGGGCCGACGCGGAACCCCTGGAATCCCGCCCTCAGTGCGGGCGGCTCGACGGGAGGTGGGGCGGCCGCTCTGGCGAGCGGCATGATCGCGCTCGCAGAGGGCACCGACCTGGGCGGCTCGCTGCGCGTGCCTGCGGCGTTCTGCGGGGTGGTCGGCCTGCGGCCGTCGGCCGGCTTCGTGCCCGCCTACCCCAGCTACCACCTGTGGGATACGCTCCAGGCCACCGGAGGGATGGCTCGAACCGCCGAGGACCTGGCTCTGATGATGGAAGCGGTGGCTGGCCCAAGCCCGCACACCCCGATCAACCAGCCAGGTCCGGC
>JARRMU010000054.1:0-20303 GCA_037385645.1 Gemmatimonadales bacterium | reverse complement strand
GTGTTCTGAAACATGACATACTGATTCTCGGTGTACGAGCTCGTCAGAAAGAGATCCATCTGGAGCCAGTCGTCAAACGCGGCGAACGAGCCGTTCAGACGACCCTGGACTCGCTGCAGGCCGCTGCCCTCGAGGATCCCGTCCTGGTCCATGAAGTTGAGCGAAGCCCGAAACCGCGCCGCCTCGACCCCGCCGCTGAAGGCGAGATTGTGGTTCTGGATCAGGGCCGACCGTGTGATCGCGTTTTCCCAATCCGTGTTCGCATTGCCCAGCGACTCCAGGCGGTCCGCCGGGAGATTACCGGCCGCGATCTGGTCCTGCACGAACTGCCGATACTCGTCTCCGTTCAGCAGATTCAGGGAGCTCGCCGCCGTGGCGTTGGAGACGTAGCCGTCGTATTCGAGCGTGAGTTTCTGCGCCGTCCCCTTCTTCGTGGTGACCAGGACGACGCCGTTCGCGGCCCGGGAGCCGTAGATGGCGGCGGCCGCGGGATCCTTGAGAATGGTGATCGTCTCGATGTCGGAGGGGTTGATCATGTTGAGCGGGCTGCGGGCCAGCGCCCCCGTGCCTCCGATTTCGCCCCCGAGCCCGTCCGCTTCGGTCTGAACGTTCGAGACCGCGATGCCATCGATGACGTAGAGCGGGTCGCTGCTCGCGCCGATCGAGTTCGAGCCCCGAATCCGGATCTGCTGGCCGCTCCCGGGCTCGCCCGTGGCCGGGGTCACGCGCACGCCAGAGACGCGCCCGTCGATCATCTGGTTGACGTTCGTGATCACGCCCACGTCCGCCTTCGGTCCATCGAGCGTCGCGACCGCGCCGGTGATCGTAGCCCGCTCCTGCGTCCCGTAACCGGTGGCCACGATATCCTCCATCACCACCGCCTGAACCTGCAGGGAGAAGTTCACGGTGGCGGTCTCGTTCGCGGTGACCGTGACCTCCTGCGTCACGGGACCGTAGCCGATCAGGTTCGCCCTCACCTGGAAGGTCCCGACCGGAACGTCCCTGATGAGGAAGGATCCGTCCTCACCGGAGATCGCCCCGAGCGCCCGGTCTACGACGGTGAGGCTCACGTTCTCGAGCGGCTGCTGGCTCGACGTGTCGAGCACCCGGCCCGCGATCCTGCCCGTCTGGTCTTGTGCGATGAGCGAACCGGCCCAGCACAGGCTGACGATGAGTGCGAGAGTAGCCATACGAGTCATCGACATCGATACCTCCAAGGTGGGGCGGACGGGCTGTAAGACGGGAACGGGAAGGGCTGCCGACGCGACCGAGTGAGCGCACGGCGCCGGCTCCGCAGGGGGCCGCCTACCGTGTCAGGCGGAAGCGCAGATGTAGCGTGCCGTCGTTGAGGGCCGTGTGGTACCATTCTGACGTCCTGTACAGATCGCGCAGAAAAGGACCGGACCATCTAATGTTCAGTCCTTGAAGACTACGGTTAGCCCTTCCTGACCGTACAGTCGTGAGATTCTCCACGCAAGCTGTAGGGGAAGTTCCTACGGATCCCCGCTTCGAGGGATCGGCGCCTCCGAGGAAACCGAAGCGGGACGGCCTCATGCCCGCACCGCTGCGCGCTGAGCGTCGAGGCACCGAGGAGCACCAGCGCACGCGCTCGGCGGCGCAGTGGGTGGCCGGCGGAAGGAACGCCCGACGAAGGAGCGACAATTAGGGACAGGAGAGTCACGAGTCATATGTCGTCATGTTCCGCTGAAACCCCGGCTGATGCCCGGTCGTAAGGTTCTACGGATCCGATGAGAGTCCCACTGCCCAAGGATGGGACCGGCCATGGACAGCATGCGGCAGGACCTCAGATACGCTCTCCGGTCCCTGCGTCGCGGCGGCCTGCTCATCGGTGTCGCAGTCCTCTCGCTCGGCATCGGTGTCGGCTCCGTCACGACGATCTTCAGCGCGGTCGACGTGTTCATGCTGCGCCCGCTGCCGTACCCGGAGTCCCAAGACCTCATCTCCCTGTACACGACGAATCAAGAGCGCGGGTGGACCCAGGTTTCGTTCTCGGTTCCGGATTTCTTGGACTTTCGGGAACGGGGTCTAACGATGGAGGTGGCGGCATCGACCGGTGCCGCCTTCAACCTCTCGGAGGGTGACCGGCCCGAGCGCATCCAGGGTCGACGGCTGAGCTGGAACTTCCTCCAGGTGCTCGGCGTGAGGCCGGCCCTTGGCCGGGCCTTCACCCCGGATGAGGAGGTCGTCGGCCAGCATCGGGCGGCCATTATCAGCCACGGGCTCTGGCAACGGCGGTTCGGGGGCGATCCGGACATGCTGGGTACCGACCTCCACCTCGATGGTGAGCCATACAGGATCGTCGGCGTGATGCCGACGGATTTCTGGTTTGGCTCCATCTTCGACGACGTGTGGGTGCCACTGGCGATCTCCGGCGACGAACGTCGCGGCAGTCACTTCTTGTCCGTGCTCGCGCGGGTGGGCCCCACGTTCACCCGTGAGCTGGCTCGCGATGAGACCGAGCGTGTCGCGGCGCAGCTCGCCTCCGAGTTTCCGGAGACGAACACGGGGAACGGTGCCAGGATCGTCACGTTGCACGAGGACATCTTCAACGAGGGATTCAAGGTCGGGACCTCGATCTCGATGCTCGCCGTGATCTTCCTGCTGCTCATCGCCTGCGCCAATGTGGCGAACCTGCTGCTGACCCACGCGGCCGGCCGCGAGCGCGAGATGGCGGTTCGTTCGGCGCTGGGTGCGGGCCGCTGGCGCATCGTTCGTCAGCTCCTGACCGAGGCGCTGATCCTGTCGTTCGCGGGCGGCGCCCTGGGGATCCTGATGTCGGTGTTCGGCATCCGTTGGCTCGTCTCGCTGATGCCGAGCTGGTTCCCACGCGTGAACGAGATCGGGCTCGACGCGCGCGCGCTGCTGTTCACGACGGCGATCGTGATCCTGAGTGCGCTCCTCGTCGGCATCGCTCCGGCAATCCAAGGCGCACGGAGCGGCATGGCCGACTCACTCAAGGAGGGGGGACGCGGTGGAACGGGCGCACGCGGCAGCCGTCTCCGCAAGGCGCTCGTCGTCGGCGAGATCTCGCTGGCGCTGGCGCTCCTGATCTCGTCAGCGCTTCTCGTCCAGGCTTTCATCAACGTGCGGCTCGCCGACCGCGGCTTCGATGAGAGCGATATCCTCGCCTTCCGGATAGCTCTTCCGCGGCAGGAGTATCCCGACACAGCGTCCGTCGTCGTTTTCCACCAGGAGCTCACGCAGCGCTTGGCGTCCCTCCCCGGAGTCACCGGCGTCGGCGCGACGACGATCCTGCCCTCACAGGGGAGCAGCGGCACCTACTACTCACTCCCGGCCGACGACATCGTGACCGATCAGGACCGCAGGGTGACCGACTGGCTCGATATCACGCCCGGCTACTTCGAAGCGATGGATGTCCCCATCGTGCGAGGTAGAGGCTTCGAGACAACGGACCGCGCAGGCAACCGTGATGTGATCGTCATCAACGAAGCGCTCGCGGAGCGGCACTGGCCGGATGAGAATCCGATCGGACGGGAGGTGGTGTTCTCCTCTCACGGCTCCGAGGTCGTCGGGGTCGCGGCGAACACGGGCGTCTCGGGTACGTCGACTACGGCCCAGCGGCCAATGGTCTACTTCCCGGTTTACCAGAACGACGACCGGGCCTTGGGCTACCTGGTTGAATCCGACATGCCACCGGAGTCGCTGAGCGAGGCTGTCCGGGCCGAGGTCAAGGCGGTCGATCCCGACATCCCCGCGTACAGCATCCGGCCGCTGACGGACATCGTCGACGAGTCGCTGGGTGGCGACACGATCATGGCCAAGATCATGAGCGCGGTGGCTGCCATCGCGCTTGTGCTCGCTCTGGCCGGCGTGTATGGCGTGATGGGCTATTCGGTCGCTCAGCGCCGTCGGGAGCTCGGGATCCGCATGGCCCTCGGCGCGCAGGACGGCGACGTGGTCCGGATGATCCTTCGGCAGGGAACCATCCTGGCCGTGATCGGCACGGCGTTCGGCGTGGGGCTCGCTTTCGGAGTGGCGAGAGGCGTGTCGTTCTTCCTGTATGGCGTCAGCGCATTCGAGCCCGCGACGTACGGAATCATGGCGGCCGCACTGTTGATCGCGGCCCTTGTGGCGACGTTCTTCCCCGCGCGCCGGGCCACGAGGGTGGATCCGGTGGAGGCGCTTCGAGCCGACTGAGGATGGCTGGCCCGGGGTCCAGAGCGTAAACGACCCCGGGCGCTCGGGGTACCAGTGATAGACCGTGCAGAACGGTGGTCACCATTCACCGAATCCGAAGGTGTCATTATGGACGCTCTAGCGCTTTTGATCGCGATACTGGCGCTGATCCTCGCCGGAGCGGCGTATCGCCGTTCGGGCGGCCTCAAGGAGCTGCGGGCCGAACTGGAGTCTGCGACGCGCGCCCTCGGCCGGACGGCTCACGCGGCCCGTGAGAAGACAGCGGACCTTCTGGAGCACCTCGAGGACAAGGTGCGCGAGAACGATGAACGGGAGGCGCCAAAGGCCGAGGGGGACTGACCGCGGCATGGCTTCCAGAACGAGAGCTGCCAAAACGTCGGCTGCGGAAGCGAAGCCTGCCCGGCCAGTACAGATCGCCCGTTCCTACCGTGCCCGAGCCGGAAGGTCGATCGTGCGGGAGTTCGTAGAACTTCTGGCGATCCCCAACGTGCGCTCACGGGCGGATGAGTTGGCGCGTAACGCGGAGTTTCTGGTCCGGGCCTTCACCCGCCGTCGCGTCCGAATGGAGTTTCTGCAGCTGAGGACGGGCCCGCCGTACCTCTACGGGGAACTGCTCACTCCGGGCACCAAACGAACGCTGGGCATCTACGTGCACTACGATGGCCAGCCGGTCAACGAGGGCCGCTGGACCTACGGCCCCTGGCAGCCGACTCTCTGCACCGGGAGCCTCGAGGAGGGTGGACGAGAGCGTGCGCTACCGGAGACCGGCGAGGAGATCGATCCGGAGTGGCGGCTGTTCGCGCGCTCTGCCGCCGACGACAAGGCTCCCTTCGCGGCGCTTCTCGGCGCGCTGGACGCGCTGCAAGGGAACGGCTGTCCGCCGACGGTGAACCTGAAGTTCCTCTTCGATGGCGAGGAGGAGTCCAGCTCGCTGAATCTGCCTCGAGTCCTGGAGCTCTACGGCGATTCCTACGCCGACGTGGATCTGTGGCTGCTTCTCGATGGGCCCGTTCATCCTAGCCGAAGGCCGCAGCTTCTCTTCGGCGTGCGCGGGGTGACGGGGCTCGAGCTCACGGTGTACGGAGCTGTCCGGCCGCTGCACAGTGGTCACTACGGCAACTGGGCGCCGGAGCCGGGGGTGCTGCTTTCGCGGCTGCTGGCCAGCATGATGAGACCGGACGGTCGGGTGACGATCGAGGGCTTCTACGACGCCGACTCCCCAACGCCGGCCGAGAGAAAGGCGCTCGGCTGCCTTCCGGACAATGACGCGGAGCTGCGGGATGAGCTCGCCCTCCCCAGCGCCGGCTTCGACGGCCTGAGCCGAAACGAGTGCAACACGCTCTCATCGCTTACGGTCCGCGGGCTGAAGAGCGCTCAGGTCGGATCACGGGCGCGTAACGTGATTCCGGGAAGCGCGGAGGCTTCCCTCGGCTTGCGGCTCGCCCGCGGCGTGGATCCCGAATCGATGCTGGATCGTGTGGAGGCGCACATACGCGCGCAGGGGTTTCACATCACGCGTGTGCCACCGGATCGCAGGGCCCGGCTCGCCCACCCGCTGGTCGCGCGCGTCGTTCGGCAGCGCGGGTACCCGGCCGCTTCGACCTCGACGGAGCATCCGCTTGTAGCGCCGCTCACCAGAGCGGTGAAGGCCGCCGCCGGACAGACGCCCTTCCTGGTCCCGATGTCAGGTGCCTCCTTGCCCCTTCACTACTTCACGGAGACCCTGGGCAAGCCCGCCGTCGTCGTGCCGATCGCGAACCACGACAACAACCAGCACGCAGCGGACGAGAACCTACGTCTGGCCAATCTGTGGTACGGCGTCGACCTCTACGCGGCCTTGCTCGGCATGTAATCCGCGGGGCGAGTGCTAGCTGGAGCCCCCATCGTCGCCGTCGTTGTCTCCGAAGACGTCTCGCGCTTTCCTGCGCAGCCGCTCTTTGGCCTCTTCGACGTTCCGAATCGCCTCGCCGAGATGATCGAGTTCCGAAGCTCGAACCTTCAGGCCCTCTCGAATGAACAGCGCCGCAGCTTCCGAGCGGCTCTTGACGGCTCCGGACGCTACCCAGGCGTCCAACTTCCGGCGCGTCTCCTCGTCGACCCGAACCATGACTACCTGATCACGAACTTCCTGGCCCAGCTCCTCCAGGCTCTGTCCAAGGCCGGTCGGAAGGCACACCACCTTCAGGCAAGACGTGTCGGGAGCACAGCAGGAGAGCGCCTCGATGTCGATGCCCTTGCCTCGCAGCTCGCTCTGAATCCATTGCCACGTGTCACTCGTGCTCGCCTGCGTCATCCCCGCCTCCTTGCTGATAGTATCGCATAATATGTAATTCTATTACACGCTACTGCCGAGGGCAAGGTCAGCAGCCGGTTTCAGCTCCCGGGGCTCGGGACTAACGGAAGGCGAAGCCTCGCTATGCAGCCGCCCTCGCCATTTCGGTTCGCCAAGGTGAGCGTGCCGTGGTGCGCTTCGGCGATCTGCCGGCTCAGAGCGAGCCCGATACCGGATCCTTCGGGCTTGGTGCTGAAGAAGGGGACGAACAGGTTGCCGCTGTCTAGCAGTCCTGGTCCGCCGTCCTCCACCCATAGCTCCAGGTGGGTCGGATCCGAGGACCAGCCGATCCGAACCGAACCGTCCGTCTCGCTCGCCGCGTCGACCGCGTTGTCCACGAGGTTGATGAGCAGCTGGTCTAGCTGATCGCCGTCGGCCAGAATGCGGATGGGCGTTCCGGGCCGGATCTCGATGGGCATCCGAGTCTCCAGTTCGACGACTCTTCGGATCCATCCGCCCACGTCCACGGACTCCAGCTTCGGCGGCGGCAGCCGGGCAAGCCTGGCGTAGGAAGACATGAAACGAGCCAGAGCCTCGACGAGAGGCTCTGGGCGATCGACCGAATCGGTGCGAGCGAGTTGTTGATCTCGTGGCTGAGCACCCTGACGAGCCGCTGCCACGCCTTGCGTTCCTCCTCGCGCAGCACCCGACTCAGATCGGATAGAAGCAGGAGACGGTGCGGTTTCCCGTCTTGGCGGAATTGGCTGACTCTCAACTCCCAGCGGCTGGAGGCAAACGGGAAGGACAGGTCGACGACCCTGGGGGATTTTCCATCGAGGAGGTCGCCGAGACCGAGGGAGCTCGCCCTCCGGCCACGCATGCTCTCCTCGGAGCGCGAGAGTAGCCGAACTCCGGCGCGGTTGGCGAATACCAGGCGGTCATCGCTGTCGAAGGCGAAGACCGCCACGTCGATCTCCTGCATCACGCGCCGCAAGAGGGCCGTCGCCTCCAGGACCTCCAATCGCTGCTCCCGCAGCGTGGTGCCGAGCGTGTTGATCTCGTGCGCCACCAGGCCGAGCGAGTTCGCCGGGTCCCCCAGCTGTGCCCGCATCGAGTAATCTCCCTCCTGAAGCGCGGCGAGGAGGTTCGACACCGTGTGAAGCGGCCGGATGAGCCGTTCGCGGAGGGCGAGCGCGAAGCCCAGCCAGCTACCCACCATGAGGATGCTGAATGTCCAGCGAGTTCGCGCCTCGTGCTCCCCGGTCCACAGGAGCACCAGCGCCACGACGAGGGCCGGAACCGCCCCAACGAGCGCGAGAAGGGGAACGAGGCGCTCGTACGCCAATCTCCGGCGAGTCACGGAGCGCAGAACACGGCTAGGGCTCTATTCCGTGGCGCTCCAGCCGGCGATAGAGGGCGCTCCGGCTGAGTCCGAGCGACCGCGCGGCCCTGCTCACGTTTCCGCCCTGCCGTTGGAGCGCCTGCTGGATCAGGATCCGCTCCGCTTGCTCGAGGCTGAGATCCTCCAGCCGGCCGGCACTCTCGCCCGGACGACCGCTTCCCAGACCCAGGTGCTCGACTTCCACTTTGGCCTCGTCGGCCATCAGAACGGCCCGCTCCACGGCATGACGGAGCTCACGCACGTTGCCCGGCCACCGATGCGCGAGCAGCGCCCGCATGGCGCTGGGCGAGAACTCGAGCTTTCGCCCCGAGCGTCGCGTCTGCAGATGGAGGAAGTGGGCGGCCAGCAGCGGAATGTCGTCACGCCGGTCGCGAAGCGGCGGGAGGCGAATCTCGACCGAGTTCACCCGATAGAGGAGGTCTTCCCGGAAGTCTCCCTCGGAGACGAGCGTGCTCAGGTCCGCGTTCGTGGCCGCCAGGATTCGAACGTCCGCGTGGCGGGTTCGCGATGAGCCCACCCGCTGAAACTCACCCGTCTCCAGGACGCGCAAGAGCTTCGCCTGCTGCCCGTGCGAGAGGTTGCCGATCTCATCCAGAAAGAGCGTCCCGCCGTCGGCGAGCTCGATGTAGCCGACTCGATCCGACTTCGCGTCGGTGAAAGCTCCCTTCACGTGCCCGAACATCTCGCTCTCGAACAGCGTTTCCGAGAGGCCGCCGGCATTCACCGTCACGAGGGGTCGCGCTTCCCGGTTCGATTTGGCGTGGAGCCACTGAGCGACGACCTCCTTGCCGCTGCCCGGCTCGCCCGTGATGAGCACGCTCGCGTCAGAGGGACCGAGCCTGTCGATAAGCCGGAGCACCGGCTGCATGGCACGCGACTTCGCGATGAACTCCGGGAGGTCTTCCTCCCGCAGGCGGCGGTTCTCCAGCTCGAGCCGGCGTGCGCGGCGGAGGGCTCTCCCGAGCTCCGTCTGCGTGCGCAGCGTGTTCAGCAGCCGCTGGTTGTCCCACGGCTTCTCGATGTAGTCGCCGGCGCCGTCCCGTACCGCTTGCACCGCACCCTCGATCGAGCCCCAGGCGGTCATGACGATCACCGGAAGCGTGGGGTCGAGGGCCTTGATTCGAGGCAGAAGCTCCAAACCCTCGCGGCCGGAGGTCGTGTCGCGCGCGTAGTTCAGGTCCATGAGGACCACATCGAAATCGCCGGAATCCAGCGCGCTCAGGATGCCGGCCGGCGTGGTCGCGCTCTCCACCGTGTAACCCTTGTTTCCGAGCAGCAGCGAGAGTGCGCGCAGGACATCCACCTGGTCGTCCGCGATGAGGATGCACGCCGGCTCGGTCCCGGGGACCACGCGGTCGGTGCTGTCGGACAGCTTCGTCGAAGGCACGGTTCAAGATAACTGGCAGAGAGGTGACCATCACTCGCCGTCTACGATCCAGCCATCCTCCAGGTTGACGATCCGGTTTCCGTACTCAGCGACCTTGGTGTCGTGCGTTACCTGAACGATGGTCGTTCCGCCGTCGTTCAGGTCGGCGAGCAATCGCATGATCTGCTCCCCCTGGGACGAATGCAGGCTGCCGGTCGGCTCGTCGGCGAGGATCAGTCGCGGATTGGCGATCACCGCACGTGCGACGGCCACCTGCTGCTGCTGGCCGCCCGAGAGCTGGGAGGGGAAGAGGTCCTTCTTCGCCACGATGTTGAAGCGATCCAGGATGTCGGCGACGCGCGCCTGACGCTCGGATCGTTTGACCTTCCGATACGAGAGCGGCACCTCCAGGTTCTCGTAGACGGTGAGGTCGTCCAGCAGGTGGTACTGTTGGAACACGAAGCCGATGTACTGCTTGTGTAGCTCGTTGCGATGCCTCGGTTTCAGCTCGTGCACCCGTTCGCCGAGGAAGCGGTATTCGCCGTCAAACTGCCCGTCCAGCATCCCGAGAATGCCCAGCAGGGTCGACTTTCCCGCACCGGACGGCCCCATGATCGTGACGAAGTCCCCCGCCCCGATTTCCAGGTTGATGCGGCGCAGCACCCAAGTCCGCCCCCCCTGGAAGGGAAAGGATTTCTCGACGCCCTGGAGTACGATCATCGTCGATCCGGTCTTGCGTCCGTCACCTTTTGAGAGCTCGGCTCATTCGTAACGCAGGGTGACCATCGGGTCCACCCGCGTGGCGCGCCGAGCCGGCCAATAGCAGGCGAAGAGTGCGGTCCCCGCCAGCAGCGTCGCAACGACTCCCAGCGTCATCGGGTCGGTCGGGCTGATCTCGAACAGGAGGCTCGTGAGGGCCCGGCTCGCCGCGAGGGCGCCTGCCGCGCCGAGCGCCAGGCCTCCCGCCGTCAGCGCCAGCCCGCGCGTCATCGTGTCACGCATGACATCCGCCGGCCTGGCTCCGAGCGCCATCCTGATGCCGATCTCCCGGGTCCTCCGGCTCACCATGTACGCCATCACGCCATAGATGCCGACGCTGCCGAGAAGCAGCGCCAGCGCTGCGAACGCGCCCAGCAGCCAGGCCAGGAAGCGCTGAGGCGCCAGGCTCGCGGCGAACGTGTCCTCGAGCGTGGCCAGCTGAGAGACGGGCATATCGGCGTCCACGGACCAGATCGCCTCACGGAAGGCCGGCACCAGGGCTGCGGGGTCTCCTTCCGCTCGAACGACAAAGGAGAGTCCACGTGGAGGACGCTGTGCCACGGGTAGATAGATCTCGGGCTCCGGAATCCGGTCGAGTGCACGTGACCGCACGCTTCCCACCACGCCGACGATCGTCCACCACGGCGACTCGGGATTTCGAACCCCTCCGACCTTGATGCGTTGGCCGATCGGGCTCTCGTCTCGGAAGTGCTTCTCGGCCATGGACTCGCTGATGATCGTCACCGGCAAAGCGTCCGCGCGGTCACCCTCGTCGAACACGCGGCCCTGGAGCAGCGGAACGCCCATGGTCTCGAAGAAGCCGGGGGTCGCCCGACGCAGGTCCGCCGCGGGCTCGTTGCCCGCCTCGGGCATCCGTGTCTCGATGCCGAAGTTGATGTCGTGCACGAGGCCGCTGAGCGGAAGGACGGTCACAGCTCCGACGGAGGCCACGCCGGGAGCCGCACCGAGACGGTCCTCCAACTGCTTGACGATGACGGCGATATCCGCGGGGTCCTCGTAGCGGGCCGACGAAAAGAAGAGTCGACCGCTGAGCGTGTTCTCCACCCGAAATCCGGGATCCACCCCGCGCAACTCCGCGAAGCTCCGAAGAAGCAATCCCGCAGCGGTGAGCACGGACATGCCGAGCGCCAACTGCACGACGACGAGGCCGTTGCGCAGGCGGCCGCCCGCCGCCGAGGACGCACCCCGGCCTCCTTCCCTCAGCGCACTGCCGTACCTGGAGCGCGGCAAGCTCAAGACCGGAGCCATGCCGAACAGAAGACCGGTCAGCACCGAAGCCCCGAGCGCGAACACCAGCACATCCGCGTGCAGTCCGATCTCGGAGGCCCTGGGGAGTCCTGCCGGGGCGAAGCGCACCAACAGCGCCGTCCCCCAGACGCCTAGCAGGATACCGAGAGAGCCGCCCGCCAGGGCCAAGATCACGCTCTCGGTCAGGAGCTGGCGGGCCAGGCGCAGCGGCCCGGCTCCCAGAGCGCCTCGAACCGCGAGTTCGCGCTCTCGCACCGAGGCGCGCGCCAGGAGCAGATTCGCGACGTTGGCACAGGCGATTAGGAGGATGAGGCCGACCGCCCCCAGGAGCACGAGGAGCGCCGTGCGTACCGGTCCCGCCACCGTCTCACGAAGCGGGACGAGGGCGACGCCCACGTCCCGGTAGTCGAGCGGGTTGGCCTCTGCGATTCCGGCCGCGACCCGATCCATGTCGGCGCCGGCGGCCTCGAAGGACACTCCGGACGCCAGGCGCCCGATCACCCGGAGGAAATAGTTGCCGTGGTCATCACGGGTGGGGTCGATCGGAAGCGGCGCCCACATCTCCGCGCCGCTCACGATGGGCCCGCGAAAGCCGGGACGTAGGATCCCGACGACCGTATGCGGAGCACCGTTCAGCGTAAGCGAGCTTCCCAGGACATCCGGATCACCGCCGAACCGCCGCTGCCACAGCTCATGGCTGATGATGACGACGAAATGGTTCCCCGGCGTCTCTTCCTCGGCGAGGAAGTCTCGACCCGCGGCTGGCTCGATACCCAGCACGGTAAAGTAGCCTGGTGAGACGCGAGCGCCGTTCAGGCGTTCCGGGCGATCCGAACCGGTCAGATTCGGCGCCCAATCGGTCACCGCCGTCATGGCCTCGAAAGTTCTGTTGTGCTCACGCCAGTCGGCGAAGGTGGAGCGCCCGGTCCACTCCTGCTCCGGGCCTCCCCGGCGCCCGAGGTCCTCCCACACTGTGACGAGCCGGTCGGGCTCGGGGAACGGAAGCGGTTGCAGAACGACGGCGTTCACCACGCTGAAGATCGCGGTGTTGACCCCTATTCCGAGGCCGATCGTCATGATGGCCACGGCAGCGAATCCCGGGTTTCTGAGCAGAGCGCGCAGCGAGTAGCGAATGTCCTTGAGCAGCGAATCCATCTCCCCTCCGGCCCTATTCCATGGTGTGTCTGGTGTGAGGTTTCGCGCAGATCATTCGACCCGCAGCGCGACCGCGGGATCGACGAGCCTCGCTCGCCGGGCCTGCAGTGGTCCGGCGAACGTCCCCAGCAGCCACAGATCCATCTCCCATCACTCTCCTCGCCCGCCTTGATGGCGGACTGGATCCGGCAGGTCACTCCGCACGCAACGCCACCACCGGATCTACGCGCGTCGCGCGCACCGCCGGAATGAGGCAGGCCAGCAGCGCTATCGCCGCGAACAATCCGGAGACCGCGAGGAACGTGGCCGGATCGGTGGAGCTCACCCCGAAAAGGAGACTCGACATGAGGTCCGTGATCAGCAGGGCTACGCTGACCCCCACGGCAAGACCGATTCCCGTGACCGTCATGCCCTGCCGCACGACAAGCCACAGAACGTCCAGAACCTGGGCACCGAGGGACATTCGTAGCCCCATCTCCCTGGTGCGTCGCGCCACCGAGTAGGTGATGACCCCGTAGATGCCGATCGCCGAAAGCAGAAGCGCGACGGCGGCGAAGAGCGCCACCAGCCCGGTCCGGAATCGCTCGGCCGCGACGGAGAGAGTCCGAATCTCGCCTAGCGTGCGAGCGTTCTCGACCGGGAGCTTGGGGTCGACCTCCCAGATCTCTTGACGGATGGCCGGGATCAGCGCCGAAGGGTTCGTGGACGACGCCACGACCACGTTGAGGTCCGAGAACGGAAACTGCGCGTGCGGAAAGTAGAGGGCGGTCGGCACGTCTTCGTCGAGCCCGTCCATCTTCACGTCTCCGACCACGCCCACGATCTCGAACTCCTCCGGCTGGCCCGACCACCAGGCGCCTCTGGCGACGCGGTGGCCGATAGGCTCGCCTTCGGGGAAGAAGGTTCGCGCGAACGACTCGTTCACGATGACCACACCGGGGGCGTGGAGGCCGTCCTGCTTCGTGAAGTCCCGTCCGCGCAGCAACGGCATTCCGACCGTGCCAAAATAGCCGGGAGTGACCGGTCTGATCCTGGCCTCCGGGCGCAGCCCCTCGGGCGCTTCGAGGACGCCCGGGAGCCAAAAACTGGACTCCCAACCCCCGGACAGCGGATGCATGTAGGCCGCCGCCACGGATGTGACGCCCGGAATGGACGCGATTCGTCGCTCGACCTCCCGGTAGAAACCGACCGCCCGACTGCCATCCTCCTCGGGATCGCCTCGCGTCCAATACTGGCCTTCCGGCAGCGCCAGTGGCACGACGAGCACGTCCTCGTCGCTGAACCCCGCTTCGACCTTCTGCAGCTTGAGAAAGCTGTTGAGGAGCAGGCCCGCGGCGACGACCGCGACCACCGCGAGCGCCACCTGCAGCACCACCACCATCTGCAGCAGTCTCCCGCTCCGGGCGCCCGCGGCTGTGCGGCCTCCCTGTTTCAACGTTTGATGCAGGTCCACTCGCATCGCTTGAAGCGCAGGTGGAAGGGTGAATGCCATGCCGGTGAGAAGCGTCAGGCCGCCGGCGAAGGCCAGCACAACACCGTCGAGGCCCACTTCGGCGATGCGGGGGATCCCCGCTGGAGCCATGGCTTTGAGCACGCCGAGGCTGCCGACGGCGAGCAACACGCCAGCCGTTCCCCCGCAGATTCCGAGAACGAGACTCTCTGTTCCGAGTTGTCGCAGGACGTGGCGGTGACCGCCGCCGAGCGCACGCCGGATAGCCACGTCCCGACCGAGCTCCGCCGTACGCGCGACGAACAGATTGGCCACGTTGGCGCAGGCGATCAGCAACACGAGGCCGACTAGGCCGAACACGACCCAAAGGGCGGTGCTTACCTGTCCGACGACGGCGTCGTGAAGCGGCTGGAGATAGGCGCTTCGGTTCGAGTTGTGGTCGGGGTAGGTCTCCTCGAGCCGTGCCGCGACTGCACGCACCTCGGCATCCGCCTCCTCGAGCGACACGCCCTCGCGAAGCCGAGCGACGGGCAGGATCCTGTGCGCTCCCCGGCTGTCTTCGGCGTGCTCTGGCGAGAGCGGAATGAAGATGTCGGCCTCTCCGAAATTCAGGCCCTCCGGCATGATGCCCACTATCGTGTACGGCTGGCCATCGAGAACCAGAGAGTTGCCCAGCGCACTCGGTTCCCCCCCGAGGTTCTGGGCCCAGAACCCATGGTCGAGAAGGACCACCGGCTCGGCTCCGACACGATCCTCCTCGGGCAGGAAGCCGCGGCCTGAGGCCGGTGAGATGCCGAGGAGCGGAAATAGGTCGTGCGTCACCCGCCTCAGCGGGACCCGAATCGGGTCTCCTCCCTGCCTCGAGAGCGTCGCGCTGGCGTTCGACCACGCCGCAAGACCCTCGAATGATCGCACCTGCGCCTCGAAATCGACGAAATCCGGAAACGAGGCCCACGACGAGCCGGTGCGTCGTCCCGTCTCGTCCCCCCAGAGCAGCACGAGCCGGTCGGGGCTCTTGTAGGGGAGAGGTCTCAAAAGAACCGCGTCCACGACACTGAAGATCCCGGTGGTGGCTCCGATCCCCAGAGCCAGGGTCATGACGACTACGAGGGTGAAGCCAGGTCTGCGCCCGATGCGCCGGAGCGAATATCGGAGGTCCCGCGCGACGTCGTTCATCGTCGCCCCCCTCCGAGGCCAATCTCGTAGCCGCTCTCGCGTAGCTCCTCTATCGCCGCCTCGGCGTGCGCCTGGTCCTCGACGATCCGTCCGTCGAACAAGTGCACGGAGCGCTGCGCGTACTCGGCGTACCGGGGATCGTGCGTCACCATGCAGATCGTGGCGCCCTCCTCGTGAAGTTCCTTCACCAGCTCCATGACCGCGGTCCCGTTGGTGGAGTCGAGGTTTCCGGTCGGCTCGTCAGCGAGGAGGATGAGGGGGTCGCCCGCCACCGCCCTGGCCACGGCTACCCGCTGCTGCTGGCCGCCGGAGAGCTGGGCCGGATAGTGGCTCCGGCGATGGGACATATCCACCCGGTCCAGGGCCGTGAGCACCCGCTCCTTCCGCTCGGCGGCGTCGACGCCCCGCCGGTAGGTAAGCGGCAGCTCGACGTTCTCGTACACCGTCAGATCGCCGATCAGGTTGAAGGCCTGGAAGATGAACCCGATATGCCGGTTTCGGATGCGCGCCCGCTCCGCGGCAGTCAGAGCCTCGACCGGCTGGCCATCCAGCAGGTAGACACCCTCGGTGGGGCTGTCCAGAAGCCCCAGCAGCGACAGCAGCGTGGACTTCCCGCAGCCGGACGGGCCCGCCACCGAGACGAACTGTCCGTCCCAAATATCCAAGGACACCTCCGAGAGGGCGTGGGTCTCGATCTCTTCGGTCAGAAACACCTTGCCGATCCCCTCGAGCCGGATCAGCGGCGCATCGATCGACTCGGCTCCGTTCTCGCTCATGGCTCCACCTCTCTCACCTCACTTCGGTTCGGGGATATCTGGCTTCGGCTTCCGCCGCCTTCAATCGATTCGCACCCGCTCCACGTCGTCCCATCTGGACATGTCCGAGAGGATGATCCGATCTCCCTCCGAAAGGCCATCGACCACCTCCACCAAGTTCACGGAGGTTCGGCCGAGCCTGGCGGTCACGCGAACCGCCTCGTCTCCGGAGTCCGTCAGCTTGAAAAGCCCCACTGTGCTGTGAGCCTGGCCGTAAACGGGTCGCCCCAAGAACAGGACGTCCTCGATCGACTCGATTCGGATGGTGCCGTCAACACTGAGATCAGGCCGAGCGCCCGGCGGAGGCGTCCCCTCCAGCCGTACCTCGACGAGCACGGAGCCATTCTGAACGTTCGGATCCACGCGGCGCACCAGGCCTTCGATGCTGTCCGCTCTCGTGTCGATGATCGCCGACTGGCCGATCTGGACGTCCCGAGCCTGCGTCTGCGGGATCCGGATCTCGGCTTTCAGACGACCGGGCTGGGCGACGCGAGCCAGCGTCGTCCCGGCCTGGACCCACTGCCCGATCTCGAGATCCAGGTCCTGGAGAACGCCCGCGGCGCCCGCCGTAATGCGCATCGAACCGACCCGGCGCTGCTGGTAGGCGACGATCGACGCGAGTCGCTCCACCTGCTGCTTCTGAACCGCCAGCTGCTCCTTTACGGTGCTTTCCAGGAGCGCCGATCGCCGCTTCTCCGTCGACAGGCGCACCTCCAGAGCTTCCAGCTGCTCCCTGTTGCGGCTCGCTTCATGGACGGAAATCAGCTGTCGGGCGAGAAGAGTCGAGTCGGCTTCGGCCACTCGCCGGGCTTGTGAACGATCCGCGCTGGCCCTTGCAACCAGCGCTTCCTGCTGGAGAAGGAGCGTCTGAAGGTCCCGACCGAGCTCGACCAGCCTGGCTCGGGCCGAGGTCAACTCCTGCTCGGCCCGCAGCGCCTCCAGCTGCACGTCGGGGTTGCTCAGCACCAGAAGCAGCGTGGTGTCCGCGACAGCTTGGCCCGGCTGGGCCCACACTTGTTCGACCCGTCCACCCGTCATGGCCGTCACGAACACCATCTGCTCCGGCACCAGCGTGCCCGGCCCACGCACCTCCCGCGTAAAGGAGCCCCGATCGACCTCGCCTATGAGGAGGGAGTTGCGGTTCACTGAAGGAGCGGCAGGGTCGAGGCTGAGCACGGTCGCGGTGACCAAAAGAACGGCGACGATGCCGCCGCCGAGATAGAGCCTCCGCCTCGTCGGGCTTGCGGGCTCTCGGCGGATGTCCATGCGAGGGCCCTGCTGAGGCCGAGGCTGCGGTGCGGATACCCGTTCGCGCGTCTCCTCCGCTCCTAGCTGTGACTTGGCCATGACCCTCATCCGCCTGACACGCCCTCCCCGGCTGATCGCAACGCAACCCGGCGGAAAAGCAACGCGCGTGCCAAAGCGTCATATCTCGTAACACGTGATCTAGCTTGTCATTAGATAGATATCGAGGATGCCTCGGCGGAAGCCGGATTGTCCGGTTGTGGGATGGAGTGTCCCGAAAACGGACGTCGGCCTACGGCGGCGCTCGCGTGTCGGTCCGGAGTCACTCCTCTCGGATCGCCACCATCGGAGCGATCGTGGACGCTCGACGCGCCGGCACCAGAATCGCCACCAGCGTGGCCCCCGCCAGCAGCAGAGGCACGGTGATCCAGATCCGTGCGTCCAGCGGGCTCACGCCGAACAGCAGCGTGCTGAGCAGACGCGTCAGCCCGAAGGCCGCCAGCAGACCCACGGCCAAGCCGATCGCCACCAGCCCCAGTCCCTGCCGCATCATCATGGCAACCGTCCGGGCTGGCGTGCTCCCCAGCGCGGAACGGATGCCCAGCTCGCGCGTGCGCTGCGCCACTGTGTAGTTCATGACTCCGTAGAGTCCCGCCAGGGCCAATGCCAAGGCCACCCCGGCGAAGATGCCGAGCAGCGCGAGGTAGAACCGGGCTCGCCCTACCGAGCGGGACATCACGTCGACCATCGGGCGGACCCCACTGACGGCCGCGGTCGGATCCACCTCCCGGAGTGCCTCGGTCACCTGCCTCGCGAACGAAGCTGGCTCGCCGGACACACGCACCAGGAGCGGCATGTAGGTGGGCGAGCGGAGAAGCTGTCGGTAGCTGAAATAGACCTCTGGCCGTGGGTCGCGCTCGGGGCCGAAGTTCTTGATGTCGCTCACCACACCTACAATCGTCGCGAAGGTCGAATCGGAGAGGTGGAATCGCTTCCCGATCGGGTCTCCGCCCCCGAAGTCGCGCTCGGCGAGCGCCTGGTTGGCGACAACAACGACCTCGTCCTCCGGACCATCCTCGCGCGACAGCAGCCGGCCCCTCATCAACCGGTGACCGATCGCCTGGAAAGCTCCGGGTGTCGACGTGCGGCTCTCGACCAGCGGCCGCTGGGTCGGGTCGACGTCATCCTGGCCCTCATAGCGGATGTTGAAGTTGCTACCCCAGTCCTGATACGGTATGCGATTCAGTGCCCCCGCCTCGAGCACGCCGGGGATCGCTCGGATCCGATCGAGGGCGGGCTCGAGGAACTGTTCCACGATCGCAGCTTCACCATACCGATCAGGATCCACGTTCACCGCAAGTGTCAGCATCGGATCGGGGTCGAAGCCCGGATCTTCGCTGACCAGATCCCGGAATCCCTGCATCACGAGTCCGGCGCCCAACAGCAGCACCAGCGAGAGCGCTACCTCGGTCGTGACCAACGCCCGAAGCCAGCGATGGCTCTGCCCGCCCGTCCCTCCGCGACCCCCAGAGCGGAGCGCGTCCTGTGGATCGCCGGCCGTGGCTTGCCAGGCCGGCGCGATCGCGCAGGCTGCCGCCACGAGCGCGGAGAGCAGAAACGCGAATCCCAGTACCGCGCCGTTGAGTTCCAGACCCGCAAGCTGCGGCAGCCGCGACGGGACGAGCCTGGAGATGGCCCGCACTCCAACCCACGCGAGACCGAGACCCAGCAGCGCGCCGGCACCGGCAAGCAGCGAGCTCTCGACCAGAACCGGCCGGACAAGCAGACGGCGGTTGGCGCCCAAGACTGCGCGGACCGCCAGCTCCTCCCTCCGCGCCACTCCGCGGGCCAGGAGGAGGCTCGCCACGTTGGCCACCGCGATCAGCAGCACCAGACCTACCGAACCCAGCAGGAGTAGCAGGGGGCGCCGAACGGCCCGCACGGATTCGCGGTGCATCGGGGCCACCCTGAGCTGTTCGCCGCGCAACTCGGGGTGCTCATCGACCATGCCGTCCATCACGGCCTTGAGCTCGGCCTCCGCAGCTTCGACTCTGACGCCCGGCGCTAGCCGCGCGGTGGTCCCGAGATAGTTGGAGCGCCGCTGGACGGTCTGATCGGCGGTGAAGCGGAGCGGCACCCACACGTCGGCCCGTTGTCGCTGATTGCCGCGAGGTACGACGAACCCGGGCGGCAGAACGCCGACGACCTGGTGTGCCTCCCCATCCAGCAGAATCGTGCGGCCCACCGCGGCGGTGTCACTGCCGAACCGGTCGCGCCACATCTCGTGGCTTATCACCGCGACCAACGGCTGGGCCGAATCCTCGTCGCTGTCCTGGAGCAGCCTGCCCAACAGGGCGTTGGCGCCCAGGATTCGAAACAGGTTTCCCGACGCCCAATTCCGTGATACCCGAATGGGCTCGTCTACACCGTGGAGCAGCGCGACACCGGTGGCCACGGCGGCGAGACCATCGAGCGAGGTGGTTCGCTCTCGCAGATCGAGGAAGTTGCCGGGGGCGAACGGGCCGCTGACGAAGTGTGGGGTGGTCCGGAAGACGGAGACGAGTCGGTCCGGCTCGGCAAACGGAAGCGGCTCCAACAGGGCCGTGTGGACCGCGCTGTAGATCGCGGTGCTCGCGCCGATCCCCAGTCCGAGACATATGATCGCGGCAGCCGGAAGCACGGGCGCTCGCGACACTCCTCGGACTCCGATGCGCAGCTGCGCCCAGAGATCGGCCAGCATCGTCTGCTCCAGGGGCTATGGGTGGTCTGGAGCCACTGCAGTGGCGCTCGCCTGTATGGATGGCCCTTGCCTGAGAATGGTTGGACCGCGCTCCGCCTCTCCGGAGAGAGAGCGGCGCCCGGGCTCGGTTCCCATCTCCAACGCCCGCTCTGACCGTCGAGAATCACCACACCGGCTGTAGGAAAATCCCACACCGGCGTGTCGAGGCTCTGTACAGAGGCTCCGTCCAACTTCTCGGCAGACGGCTCGGAAATGCCGTCGAGATTTTCGACACTTGGGCGGCCTCGAGAGAGCTATCACCGTTTTGCCAGCCATCTGTAAGATGATGCGGCGTATTATCTTAGCGGAACCGTTGCTTTTCCAGGTTTCGTGGCACTTCCATTGCCTAAGTAAGAGGCGGATAGCTGACTAGGAGGTTGTCATGCTGGGAGTGATTTTTGGCCTGCTGGTCGTTACGGCGCTGACGGTCCATTAC
>JARRMU010000053.1:0-27558 GCA_037385645.1 Gemmatimonadales bacterium | reverse complement strand
CGCTCAACAGAAGAAACGTCCGGGCCCGACTCCAGTCGCTCTGCCGCCGCCTCGGGCTCCTGCGCAGCGGCGGTTCCGACTGGCATGGGCCATCCGACTACCAGGCTGCCATCGGCTCAGAGAGGGTGCCTCAGGCGTGGATGGAGGCGATTCGCGAGCGGGTGGCGGATCCGGGCTTTTGAGCCGGCCGGGTGAGCGTGGGCGTCGAGCCCTTGGCGGCCGCCTAGCCTGCCTGGTCCACCATGTCCAGGGTCGGCGCCTCGCTCCGGGCTGCCTCGCTTGCCGCCGGCTCGGTGCGTGAGGCGCCGGACCCGGGCTCTTCCTGCTCCGCCAGCCAGCGCTCGGCGTCGATCGCGGCCATGCAGCCGGTTCCGGCCGCGGTGATGGCCTGCCTGTACACGTGGTCCTGGGCGTCGCCGCAGGCGAACACACCGGGGACGTTCGTTCGCGTCGAGCCGGCCGCCGTCATGATGTAGCCGAGCTCGTCCATCTCCAGGCAGCCCTGAAAGACCTCCGTATTCGGGGTGTGGCCGATCGCCAGGAAGAAGCCCTTGACCGGAAGATCGGTAATCTCGCCGGTCTTGACGTTCCGGAGCCGCGCTCCCTCCACCTCCTGTTCGCCGAGCACGTCCTCCACGACCGAGTCCCAGATGATCTCGATCTTCTCGTGCGCCAGTGCCCGATCCTGCATGATCTTGGAGGCCCGGAGCTCGTCTCGCCGATGGATCACGTGAACCCGCGATGCGAAACGGGTCAGGAAGAGAGCCTCCTCCATCGCCGAGTCTCCGCCGCCGACGACGGCCACGTCCACGTCCGGAAAGAAGGCGCCGTCACAGGTCGCGCAGGACGAAACGCCCCGACCCAGCAGCCGCTCCTCGTTCTCGAGCCCGAGGTAGCGGGCAGAGGCGCCCGTCGAGATGATCAGAGTCTCCGCGATGACCGGTGTGCGCTCGTCCACGAGCAGCCGAAACGGCCGGCGCGCCAGATCTAGCCACGTCACCGTTCCATAGCGCAGGTCCGCTCCGAACCTGCTCGCCTGCTCCTCGAACTTCATCATCAGTTCCGGACCGAGCACCCCCTCCGGAAACCCCGGATAGTTCTCTACGTCGGTGGTCGTGATCAACTGACCTCCGGGTTGCGGGCCTCGGTATACGACCGGGGCGAGCTTGGCTCGGGCGGTGTAGAGCGCCGCCGTAAGGCCGGCCGGGCCCGTGCCAACGATCACCACCTGGTGGTGCTCCGCCTCGGCGAAGTCGACGTCCATGTGCATCGGCGTGTTTCCTCCCACTCGGATTCTCCGCGCTCATGTTCTCGCGGACCATTCCGGTCTCTGAACGTGCCTCAGGAACTTCGGACTCCCCTTCCATTTATATAACGGAGATCGGTTCCGCGAGCGGGCCGATCCCGGCCGACAAGGTTGACAGGCGTGGAGCGCATGGCCTACGATTTGCCCCCGCAACTTGGCGGGTTTCGCACGATGGCTTGAGAGGAAACGGGAGATATGAGCGGAACGACGACTTCCAATATCGGTGCGGTGGACGTCGCGTTGACGGAGCTGGCGGCGGTGGAAGTGCGTAAGTTTTTGGAACAAGAGAAGTTAAGCTTGGATTCGGCCGGCCTGCGTGTCAGCGTGCGGCCGGGTGGCTGCTCCGGCTTCGAGTACGGGCTGGATATCGAGGAGGATCCGCGAGAGGACGATTTCGTCGTGCCGTCCCAGGGTATCCGACTCTTCATCGACCCGTTCAGTGCCCAGTACCTCGCCGGCGTCATCATCGACTACCACTCCAGCTTCCAGGGATCAGGCTTCTCGTTCGAGAACCCCAACTCGACGGGTGGCTGCGGCTGCGGAAGCTCTTTCTCCGCCTAGAGACGCCCACGCCGCGGGACGCGTGTCCCAGCCACTTGAGGTCCTGAGGCTCGAACTCGGGCCGTTTCTCGCCAACTGTTTTCTGCTCCGCCGCGAAGGCGAGCGCGAGACGCTGGTCGTCGATCCGGGATTCGACTCGGAGCGGGTCGAGGATGCGATCGAGGGTTGGGAAGGCATGCCGATCGCCATCCTCCTCACGCACGCCCACGTGGATCACGTAGCCGGGGTAGAAGCGCTCGTGCGCGCGCACTCGATCCCGGTCTACCTGCACCCCGCGGACCTGCCCCTGTATCAGGCGTCGGCCCAACAGGCCGCCGCCTTCGGACTGGCTATGCGGCAGCCCCCGGAGCCCGACGAGCTCTTCTCGCACGGCCAGCGGATCACCCTGGCCGGCGTCGAGCTCGAGGTGCGCCATGCTCCGGGCCACTCTCCCGGCGGGGTCGTGCTCTCCACCGTCGGCCGGGCATTCGTCGGCGACTGCGTGTTCGCCGGATCGATCGGGCGCACGGACCTGCCTGGGGGAGACACAGCGCAGCTTCTCGGTTCGATACGCGAGCAAATCCTGACGCTTCCCGGTGACACCATTCTGCATACCGGCCACGGACCGGACACGACCGTGGATCGCGAGGCGAGCACCAATCCCTTCCTCACGGGCGCGTTCGGCTGGAGCGGTTGATGGCTGACGAGTTGCCGGTTCACGTCCGCGCAGCGATCGGGCGATTCCGAGCCGAGTCCGTGGGCTGCCCGGATTGACCGGTCCCCGCGAGCCGGATGAGGTCACGGGCGAGGAGACCGCTCGTCTAGACGCCCTGCTTCACGCCGTCGAGGATGCGGACGAGCTCCTGGTCGTCACGCACGACAACCCCGATCCCGACGCACTCTCCTCCGCCGCTGCGCTCGGTTTCCTGCTTCAATGCTGCGCGGGCCTAAAGACCACGCTCGCCTTCGGAGGCATCGTGGGCCGGGCGGAGAACCAGGCACTGATCCGCGAGCTCGGGGTCCCCTTCGAGCGCCTGGGCGCAGAAAACGGAATCAGCCCCGGGACGGTTGTCGCCCTCGTGGATACGCAGCCGCGGGCCGGAAACAACTCGCTGCCGGCCGGACGGATTGCCAACGTCGTCATCGACCACCATCCCCGACGGCCCGAGACCGACGCGTCGCCCTTCGCCGACGTGAGACCGGAGTACGGGGCGAACTGCTCGATTCTCGTCAAGTATCTGCGGGCCGCCGAGCTGGAGCCCGAGCGCCGGCTGGCCACCGGCCTCTTCTACGGCATCCAATCCGAGACCGCCGATCTCGGTCGCGAGGCCTCTCAGGCGGACATCAGCGCGAGCCTGTATCTTTATCCGCGCATCGATCCGGAAGCCTACTCCCGCATTCTTCACCCGCCACTCCTGAAGGGGTATTTCAGGTCGGTGCATCAAGCCTTGGAGGAGGCCCGCCGCTACGGGCGCGTCATCGTCGCGCCGGCCGGGAAACTTGTCTATCCGGACATGGTGGCCGAGTTGGCCGACCTGCTGATCCGTGCGAGAGATGCGGAGTGGGCGGTCGCCACAGGTACGTTCGGTGGACAGCTCCTGATATCGGTCCGAAGCTCGAAGCCGATCGCCCACGCCGGCGATCTCGTCCGCGGCGTGATCGGCGACCGGGGATCGGCCGGCGGACACGGGATGCTGGCGGGTGGACAGATCCCGCTCGCGGGCCTGTCGGAGGAGGATGTGGAGCGCGTTTCGGCGTCGGTGATGGAAGATCTCCTCGGGGCGCTGGGAGCGTCCGGAGAGGAGCCCGAATCGCTGACCGACCGATGAGGCTCGTCGGGCTCACCGGCACCCTCGGGTCGGGCAAGAGCACGGTAGGCCGCCTGTTTGAGGCGTGGGGAGCGAGTCGAATCGACACGGACGAGCTCGCGCGCGAGGTGGTTCGGCCCGGGCGTCCGGCGCTCGAGCGCCTCCGAGAAAGCTGGGGCGACCGGGTTCTGGCATCGAACGGCAGCCTCGACCGGCCGGCGCTGCGTCGGATCGTGACGGAGGACTCCGAGGCCCGGCGAAGGCTGGAGGGGATCGTTCACCCCGCCGTGCTGGAGCTCTTGAGCGAGCGGCTCGACGAAGCGCGATCCAGTGGCCGGGGTGTCGCTGTGCTGGAGGTGCCCCTTCTCCTAGAAGCCGGGCTCGACAGGATGTGCGACCTGGTCGTGACCGTGGATGCTCCGCTCGAGGTACGGAAGTCGAGGGTGTGTGGAGAGCGTGGACTGTCCGAGAGGGAGTTCACCGCGCTGAACGATGCTCAGCTTTCGGGCGAGGAGAAGCGTAGACGGGCGGACATCGTCGTCGAGAACGCCGGATCGTTCTCCGAGCTGGAAGAGGCCGCTCGAGTCGCCTGGGACTCGATCCGACCCACCAGCGAGGACAAGGGCGGCGAAGCCAGGGGCGGAACGGATGGCCTATGGTCCGTAGATCTGCACATGCACACCTGCCACTCCAAGGACTGCCTCAGCCATCCCGCCGACGTCATCGCCACGGCTCGCCGAGTCGGCCTAGATCGGATCGCGATCACCGACCACGATGAGATCGAGGGTGCATTCGAGGCCCAACGGTCCGCGCCGGCGCTCGTGATCGTCGGCGAGGAGGTACGGACCGCAGAAGGCCTCGATCTCATCGGCCTCTTCCTCGAGGAGCACATCCCTCCCGGTGGTAGCTTCCGGGAGGTTGCCGAGGCGATTCGCTCCCAGGGCGGGATCACCTACCTGCCGCACCCGTTCGATCGCTGGAGGGGAAGTGACGAGGCCTACTTGGCGAGCGTCATCGATTGCGTAGACGTCGTGGAAGCTTTCAACGCCCGAGTGCACGACCCGGCGAGGAACGAGCGCGCGAGATCCTGGGCAAGGGACCATGGTCTGCCAGTCGGCGCCGGGAGCGATGCGCACACGCTTCGAGAGATCGGAAACGGCAGGGTGAAGCTAGCGCCGTTCGACGGGCCGGCGGGGTTCGTTCGCTCGGCGGCCGCCGGAGCGATCGAGGGCACGGCCTCCGCGCACTGGGTGCACCTCGGCTCGACATGGGCCAAGCTTCGACGACGTCTTCCCATTTGACACCGTCCTCGAGCGGCGGATAGGGTGATCGCCTTGTTCGCACACGTAGGGGACGCAGGAGGTGCCTTGAGCGCTCACACGCACGCGCAGGAACGCTGGGCCACCCGGATTGGACTGATCCTGGCCATGGCCGGGAATGCCGTCGGGCTCGGCAACTTCCTCCGCTTCCCGGTGCAGGCGGCGCAGAACGGCGGCGGCACCTTCATGATCCCCTACTTCATCTCCTTCCTCCTGCTCGGGATTCCGCTCATGTGGGTCGAGTGGACGATCGGCAGGTTCGGCGGTCGGCACGGCCACGCAACGGTCCCCGGCATGTTCGATGAGCTGGGCGACCGGAAGCGAAAGTGGGCGAAGTATCTGGGCGTGCTCGGCATCGCCATGCCGCTCGTGGTCTTCATCTACTACACCTACGTCGTCTCCTGGATGTTGGGGTTCAGCTTCTTCAGCCTCACCGGCGGGTACTTCGGTCTCGGCGAGTTCAGCCAAGTGGCGCAGTACCTGTATTCCTACCAGGACGTCTTCGATGGGACGATGCACGGTGGCTGGGTCGCGGTGGTATTCTTCCTCATCACGATCACCTTCCTCTACTCCGTGCTGTCGCGCGGCATAGCGGGAGGCATCGAGAAGCTCGCCCTGATCGGGATGCCGATCCTCTTCCTGTTCGCGTTCATTCTCATGATCCGCGTCCTCACGCTCCCGCCCGCCGTGGCCACTCCAGCGGAGGGGCTCAACTTCATCTGGAACCCCGAGTGGACCAGCTTGTCCGACGCGAAAGTATGGCTGGCGGCCGCCGGGCAGATGTTCTTCACCCTCTCCCTCGGGATGGGCACGATCCACTGCTACTCGTCCTACCTCACGGAGAAGGACGACGTGACCCTGACCGGGTTGTCGACCGGGGCCACGAACGAGTTCGCCGAAGTCGTGCTCGGCGGAACGATCGCGATTCCGGCCGCGGTGACGTTCTTCGGCGTGGCGGGTGCCACGGCGATCGCAGAGGGCGGCACCTACGACCTCGGCATTGTCGCGATGAGCGTCGTCTTTCAGGGACTGCCGGGAGGTGAGTTCTGGGGGCAGGTCATCGGCTTTCTCTGGTTCTTTCTCCTCTTCATCGCCGGAATCACGTCTAGCGTTGCGCTCTCGAGCCCCGCGATCGCTTTTCTGCAACAGGAATACGGCCGCACGCGAAAGCACGCGGTGCTGATGGTGATGGCGCTCGCGGTCGCGCTCGGAACGCTGCACATCCTCTTCTATCACCGACAGTTCCTGGATGTGTGGGACTACTGGGGCGGCACGTTCGGTCTGGTGATCTTCGCGGCAGTGGAGATCGTGCTCTTCTCCTGGGTGTTCGGCATCGACCGCGGCTGGAAGGAAATGCACATCGGGGCGGACCTCCGGGTACCCCTCATCTATAAGTTCATCATCAAGTGGGTGACGCCGATCTTCCTCTTCATCCTGCTGGGCTGGTGGGCCGTGACGGAGGCCGTCCCCACGCTGCTCATGCGCGACGTGGCGGATGCGCCGATCGCGTACGATCCGGACAACATCGTGTACCGTTGGTTCAGCCGCCTGGTCATGCTGGGCTTGCTGGCTTTGGGCCTTTACCTGATCCACCAGGCATGGGTACGTAAGGCTGTTGCGGCCGAGGCTGCGTCCACCGCCGCTTCCGGGCCCGGGGAGTCCTGAAGGAAGGGCGTCTCATGGAATCATCGATCGCTCCGTTCGCGTGGTTCTTCATGCTCCTGAGCATGGGTTCCGTGACCGTACTGACGGCGTACTGCTACATCCGGATTCTGTCGGGCTCCGAGAAGTCGGTGGAGACGGGGGCGCCGAGATCGGACGAGCCCGATTCCTGATTCGCATGCTCGGGAGCTCGGCCGTTTGCGATCGGAGATCAAGGCAGCCCGCCACCCGGTGCTGACGACACACATCAACGCAGACGGCGACGGCGCAGGCTGCGAGGTCGCCCTGGCCCTCTATCTGGAGCGCCAGGGCATAAAGGCCGCGATCGTCAACCCGACGCCGTTTCCGGAGACCTTCAGCTTCCTGCTGCACCACCTAACCCCGTGGTCGTGCAAGGCCGAAGAGGGCCGGCGTGCCCTGGAGAAGGCGGACCTGTTCGTAGTTCTTGATACGTCCGAGCCATCGCGGCTCGGAGAGGTGTATCCCGCGATGCGAGGCCGGCGCATCGCGGTCATCGACCACCATCCTTCGACCCCGCAATCGATCGGCGATCCCGCCATACGTGATGCCTCGGCGTGCGCGACGGGCGAGCTGATATTCGACCTCATCGCCACGCCGGGTAATGCCCTGTCCCGGCCGGAGGCGGAGGCGCTCTACGTGGCGATCGTCACCGATACCGGATCTTTCCGGTTCGCGAACACGACCTCCCGAACGCACGAGATCTGCGCGGAACTCCTGAAGGCGGGCGTAGATCCTCAGGATATATACAGGAACCTGTATGGCCAGGTGACCGATGAGCGTCTCGAGCTGCTGCGTCGGGCGCTCTCCAGCCTCGAGCGAGATCCTGAATGGCCGCTGGCCTGGATTACACTGAAGCGCCAGGACTTCCAGGAGTCACGCGCGGCTTCGGCGGATCTCGAGGGCATCGTGGAGCATGCCCGCCAGCTCCGTGGTGTAGAGATCGCCGTCCTCTTCCGGGAGCTGGCGGACAAGTCGACCAAGGTATCGCTTCGTTCGAACGGAGATGCCGATGTCGCCGCGATCGCGCGGGAGCACGGAGGCGGCGGGCACACGAAGGCGGCGGGCGTGCACATCAAGGGCCCGCTCGAGGCGTCGCGGGCCGAGGTGCTGTCCAGCGCGAGACTGGCTCTTCGGATGAAGGGTCTCGGCCCAACGCGCGCGGGGGATGGGGACTTCGGGGCAGCACCGGCATCTTGAAGAAAGCGCCCCATGTGGCCTATATTTCTCAGGTCCTGTCCATCTGACGCTCAGTAGCCACTGGCGCGCCAGCGCCGCGGTGGCTCGTCACCACGACGAGGAGGTCTGATGGGCGTGTCCCTGAACGGGGGCGGCGAGGGCCAGAGCATGGACCTTCGCCTCCGGGAGTTGGGCAGGACCGTTTCCCCTTCCGAGATCGCAGAAGTGTGGGTGTTTCCGCCGCTCGAGACGCTGGAGGGCTCCGCGGAGTTCTTCCTGTTCACGCGCTTCGATGGCGATCGTCGCCGGCTATACAGCGCTTGCCTCTCGCCGGGAGTCAGGCCGAACGGCAACTCCGGCCAGAGGATCACCGAACATGGACTCGTGCCGGCCGACCGGGTGCCGATGATGGTGGCGCAGCTCCAGCGCAGGCTGGGCGAGTACTCGGACCCTCTCCACCTTGAGATCGGCGGTAGCGGCGAGCGCTGGGCGGAGCTCACGATGGGTTGAGTCCGCGTTGATTCGACTTGGAGCCCGGGCGGTGAGCCCGGGCTTTTTCTTTCTCCCGCCCTCTCGGCTTTCTCCGGATCACCCCCGTTTGATAGCGCACCAAGACACCCGACGGCCGACGAGATCTTCTCGAGCGTCCGGTCTCGAATCTCTGACATCAGCCTGGCCACCGTCTACAAGGCGCTGGAGGCGTTCGTGAGTTGCGGGATCGCCTCCAAGCTGCCGATGGGAGATGGTCCGGCGAGGTACGACGGCCGTATGGACGAGCACCATCACATACGTTGCGTGGACTGTGGTTGCGTCGCCGACATCGACGAGGCGTCGTCTCCCGACTGGCTGCGGACGGTGTCCCATCGAACGGACTTCGAGGTCCTCGGTTACCGTCTCGAGCTGGTCGGAACCTGTCCGGACTGTCTGACCTGATCGCTCGGTCCTGCCGCTCAGCTCCCTAGATGGACTCCGTGGGAATAGGGTTCACGGCCGCCTTCGCGGCTGGACTGCTTTCGTTTCTCTCCCCCTGCGTGCTGCCCCTCGTGCCTTCTTACCTGTCTTTCGTGACCGGGCGCGGTATGGAGGAGCTCGAGAGCGGCGATAGCGCACTTCGACGCTCGACACTCATCCACTCCTTCCTCTTCGTGGCGGGCTTTAGCTCGATCTTCCTGGCTCTGGGCGCGTCGGCCAGCCTTCTGGGTCAGGTGCTCAGGGAGTATCAGGTCTGGATCGCGCGCATCGGCGGCGTGATCATCCTCCTTTTCGGTCTCCACCTGCTCGGACTCACACCGGTGCGGTGGCTGCAGCGAGAGCGCCGCATGCATCTGGAGCGCAAGCCGGTGGGTTACGTCGGGTCGTTTCTTGTCGGTGTGACTTTCGGGGCGGGATGGACTCCGTGTATCGGACCGATCCTGGGCGGGATCCTCACCTTCGCCGCTACGCGGCAGACGATGGGCGAAGGTGTTCAACTGCTCGCCTTCTACTCGGCAGGACTCGCAGTCCCGTTCATACTGAGCGCGGTGGGATTTACCTGGTTTCTGGCCACATTCAGGCGGCTGCGGAAGCACATCGTATGGGTGGAGCGAGCGAGCGGAGCCCTGCTCGCGCTCGTCGGCCTGCTTCTGTTGAGCGGTCAGTTCACGATGCTCGCGTCATGGGCGGCAAGCCTCACGCCGGACTGGATCCTCGAGCGGATCTAAGGCCCCGTGGCCGTCGGAGGCCCACTTGCCCACCGGACTTCCGAGACGGTACACAAGCTCAGGAAGCGGTTCGGCTGACGAGCGCCTCCTCGCGCTCGATCTCCTCACTGAGCAGCTGCCGCTCCAAGAGCCGCTTGTAGACACCGTCCAGCTCGAGGAGCTCATGGTGTCGACCCTGTTCCACGAGCTGCCCGTCTTCAAGCACGAAGATGACATCTGCGTCCCGGATGGCGGACACGCGGTGCGAGATCAGGATGGAGCTCCGACCGCGCATGTACTGCCGTAGCTCGCGTAGAATCGCCGTCTCCGTCACTGAATCCACGGCGGAGAGCGCGTCATCCAGAATGAGCACCGGCGTATCCCTATACAGCGCCCGCGCCAGAGTCGCCCGTTGTTTCTGACCGCCCGAGAGGTTGATGCCCCGCTCGCCGAGGTGCGTGTCGATCCCCTCGGGCAGCACGGCGAGCGCTTCGGTGAGGTGGGCGATGTCCACCGCCTCCATCAGCCGCTCGATGTCCGCCTCCTCCGCGCCGTGCAGGGCAATGTTCCGCTTCAGTCGCATGCTGAACAGAAAGGATTCCTGCGGAACGACCGAGACTGCGTCCCGTACAGCCGCGATCGGAAGTCTCCTCACATCGACTCCGTCGAACAGCACGGCCCCCTCCGTCGCGTCGTAGAGCCGCGGGAGCAGCCGCACGAGCGTAGACTTTCCACTCCCGGTCTGGCCGACGATCCCCGCGGTCTGTCCCGGCTCGATGACGAGCGAGATGTTCTTCAATACCCAGCGCTCCGTGTCCGGGTAGCGGAAGGAGACATCCCGGAGCTCGATACGTCCCCGAACCGATCCGATCGGTAGCGGCGCTGGGTCTTCGGCGATGGATGGGACGACCGACATCAACTCGTTGATCCTCCGCATGGAAGCCGCCCCCCGCTGGAACAGATTGGTGACCCAGCCGAGTGCGATCATCGGCCAGCTGAGGAGGGTCAGGTAAAAGCCGAACGCCACGAAATCGCCGACGGTAATCCGCCCTGAAATGACGAGGTTCCCACCGTACCAGAGGAGGATCACCGCCCCGATGCCGGTGAGCAGAATGAGGGAAGGGTGGAAGGCGCCCCAGACGCGGGCCAGGCTCATGTTGCGGTCCAGGTACTCATCGTTCAGCTCAGCGAACCGCCTGGCCTGGGCTTCCTCCTGCGTGTAGGCCTTCACGATCCGGATGCTCGAGAGGAACTCCTGGCTGTAGTTCGAGAGCTCGGCAAACTGGCTCTGGATCTTCTCGAACCGGTCGTGAATCTGCCGGCCGAACAGGAAGACGGCGGCCGGCAGGATCGCCAGCGGGATCATGGCGAGCAGCGTGAGGACGGGATTGATCCAGATCATCAACAGAAGCGCGAACGTGCTCACCGTGGCGGTGTTGACCGCATACATGATCGCCGGCCCGGCTACCATGCGAACGGCCAGCACATCGTTGGTGGCCCGACTCATCAAATCGCCGGTTCGCCAGCTGTCGTAGAACTGTGCGGGGAGCCGGAGAAGGTGGTCGAACAGATCGTTTCTCAAGTCGGTCTCGATGCGGCGGCTGATCCCGTTCAGCAGCTCTCGCATGTAGTAGCGGCTGACGCCGGCGAGGATGGCGACGAGAACGATAAGAAGTGCGTAACGCACTATGAGCGATCGGCTTAGATGCGTCTCCAGCGCGTCGATCGCTTCCTTCAGCAGGTAGGGTCCCAGCAGTGTAAACAGGTTGCCGATCACAACCAGCGCGAGGCCCGCCAGGATACCCCTGCGGTACGGTTTGAAGTAGGGAATAAGAGCGCGAAGACTCGTCATGGGCTTCAGCCTGCGACGTTGCCGTGACCTCACGCGCCCCCGGCCGGTCCATCGGGTGAGGGCCGATGAGCGCACCAAGGTAAATCTCGCGGTAACGACGTTCAACGTGGAGAGGCAGCATGAGGGGCATGACCGAGCTTGGGACGTTCGGACCGTTTAGCGGTTCCCGCCTGCCAGGGCCGCTGGCTCTCGCGGTCGCCGGCGCCCTTGCGGCAGGGTCGGTCGCCTGCGGGCAAGCCCCCGAGGTCGAGTCCGGGACCGCGGTGGATACGCTCGCACTGCTCGATCGCGAGCTGGATCTCGCGATGAGTGGAGACACGGCGCCCGCGGAGCTTCGGGACAGCCCCGGCGGCACCCGCGAGCCTGGGGAACGCCCCGACCGTCGACCGGAGGAGCGGCGATCCCCCCCAGCACCGCCGACGCCTTCCTCCGCGCCCGAAACCCCGCCGGCCGAGGATCCCGCCACCGCGGACCGGGTTTCGGCGCAGCCGAAGGGTGAGGCGACGGCGACCGGTGAACCGAGCGCCGACGAGGACGCGCCGGCCGCTACGGGCCACTCGTCCGGACCGGGTCTCGCGCTCCGCAGCGTGGCCGGCGGCGCTACGTTCGAGGTGACGCTCAATCAGGAGTTGAGCACCCGTCACAATCGTGTCGGAGACCTGTTCTCGGCCACCCTCGTCGATCCACTGACGGACGGTCGGCTGGTCCTCGTGCCCGCAGGGGCCCTGGTGGTCGGAGAGGTGACGTCGGTCGAAGAGTCCAGGAGCCACGGCCAGACGGCGATCATCAACCTCGACGTCCAAGAAGTGTCGTTCGACGGCGAGACCTACCCTCTGGAGGCCTCCATCCTGGAGGCGAATCCCGAGACCCGATCCCGCAGCTCGACCGGAGCCAAGGCCGCAAAAATCGGCGGTGCAGCCGTGGCGGGCGCCATCCTGGGCCGGGTAATCGGCGGTGACGCGCTGGGGACGATCATCGGAACCGCCGTCGGCGGAGCCGCAGGGACGGCCATCGTTCTGGGAACGGATGATGTCGATGCCGTGTTGCCCCGGGGCTCGATCATGCTCCTCAGACTGGACGCTCCGCTCGAGCTGCAGGTGGCCATGCCCTGAGTGCGCGTGCCGGAGACGCGTGGATCTTTCGCCCCGGTGAATCGTTCTACGATACACGCGAGCGAAAGGGATATGCCGGCATGCGCAAGACCGCCACTCTCCTCACGCCGATCGTCACGGCCGTCGCCCTTGCCGGGGCGCAGAATGCCGCCCTCGGCCAGGAGCCTTCAGGGTCGCTGGTGGGCAGCGTGTACATGGCCGAGGAGAACACGCCGCTCGCCGATGTCACGATCCTGGTTCGGGGGACCGAGCTCCAGGCGGTTTCGGACAGCCTCGGTTCGTTTCGACTGGAGGGAGTTCCGCCCGGCGACCATACGCTGACCGTAAGCTACCTGAACATGGTCTCGGATGTCGCCGGAAGCGTGGCGGTCCGCGTGGCGGACGGCGAAACGGTCTGGCTCAGCATCGCGCTCGAGATCACGGTCGTGCCGGTGCCCGAGCTCGTCGTCCAGATCGAGCGGGCCGACAACGTCGGCAAGATGGCCGGGTTCGATCATCGGCGCGCTTCCGGCTTCGGAAGCTTCATCACGCGGGCTGAGATCGAGCGAGCGCGTCCCGGCCAGCTCAGCCAGCTCTTCTATGCGGTTCCCGGTGTGCGTGTGGTGCCTGCGCCAGACAACGACATCCTCGGCAAACGGCTCGTCTCTGCCCGTGCCGGAGGCATCAACTGCTACATGCAGCTCTTCTTGGACGGAATCCGGCAACCGTTCGAGGGCTTCAACATCGATCTTCTCCCGCCCGAGGACATCGAAGGAATCGAGGTCTACGTGGGAAGCTCACGCACGCCGGCGATGTTCTCATTTCGTGGCGCGCCTTGCGGGGCCGTGGTGATCTGGACCCGGGACCCGACCCGCCAGGACCGGGGGCCTTAGCGGCTGTCAATAACCGAGCGCCGCCCCTCCTCCCCGCGGGTCCGCCGCGCCGTACCTGACGCCGTCGGGCGCGACCCAGATCGACTGAACGTCGCCCGAGAAGCCGGCGCGCTCCTCGAGCCGGTGACCCCTTCTCTCGAGTTCGCCGATCACCGACGGCTCGAGCCCCCCACGCTCGTAGCGCAGCAGATCCGGAATGTGCTGGTGGTGCACGCGGGGAGCGTTGACGGCTTGCTGCGGGTTGAGCCCGTGGTCGAGCTGGGCGAGGACAACCTGCAGCACCGAGGTCGTGATCGTGGGGCCGCCGGGCGTTCCGGTCACGAGCTCGAGCCGGCCGTCCGGAGCGATCACGATGGTTGGCGTCATGGCCGACAGCATCCGCTTCCCCGGAGCGATGGAGTTCGACTCTCCTTGAACGAGGCCGTACATGTTCGGCTCGCCCGGCCTGGTGGTGAAATCATCCATCTCGTTGTTGAGAAGGAAGCCTGCGCCGCGCACGACGACGGCGGATCCGAACAAGCCGTTGATGGTCGTCGTCACGGCGACGGCGTTTCCGGCCGAATCCACAACGGAGTAGTGGGTCGTTTGAGCGGATTCAGGCCCGGCCGCCGCGCCGGGCCCCGCTGGGGTGGCGCGCGCCGGATCTATCGTTCTTGCGAGAGAGTCCAGATAGGCAGCGCTCAGGAGGCGGTCGATCGGCACGCCCACGAAGTCCGAGTCGCCGAGGTAGCGGTTGCGGTCGGCATAGGCGCGCCGCATGGCCTCCACCAGCAGGTGGATCTCGTCCGCAGAGCGGTACTCGAGGCCGCGAAGATCGAAGCGCTCCAACATGCCCAACATCTCGCCGAGCACGACTCCGCCTCCCGACGGCGGTCCCATGGATATGAGGCGCCGGTCCGCGTATTCGATGACGATCGGCCGGCGCCAGATTGCGCGGTACTCCTCGAGATCGCGCTTCGAGATCAGGCCGCCGCCTCTGACCATCTCCGCGACGAGCGAGTCGCCGATCCAGCCGCGATAGAAGACGTCGGCGCCCGACGCTGAGATCGCGCCCAGCGAGCGAGCGAGGTCTGGTTGGCGCAGGACCGTCCCTTGCCCGGGCGGGTGACCATCCGGCAGGAAGATCGCAGCTGTCGCGGGGAAGCGGCGGAACCTCTCCACCTGTGCGGTCAGCGCGTTGTGGAGGCGACGTGAGACGTGGAATCCATCGGCGGCCAGGCGCCGGGCCGGCTCCAGAAGCCGCTCCCAGGGGAGCCGGCCGAAGCGACGGTGCGCCTTCGCCATCCCGGCGACGGAGCCCGGGACCCCGGCGGCCAGGTGACCGGTGCGGCTGGTTGAGCCGACCTTTCCGTCCTCTCCCACGTACATGTCGCGTCCGGCCGCGAGCGGCGCCTTTTCCCGGAAGTCCAGGGTCGCCTCTCGACCATCGGCCGTGCGGACGACCATGAATCCGCCACCTCCGAGGTTGCCTGCCTGCGGATAGACGACGGCGAGGGCGAAATGCACCGCCACGGCCGCGTCGATGGCGTTGCCTCCCTCCCGGAGGACCGCGAGGCCCGCCGCGCTCGCCAGGCTGTCCGTGCTCACGACCATCCCTCTGGAGCCCGCCGTAGGGACCTGGTCGGTCCGGAAAGGCCATCCCGCCGGAAAGACGGCGATGCTCGTGTCGGCCCGCTCGGCCGATGGCGCCTGGAATCCGACCGGGGCAGGATCGGCCACGGAGCCGGTGGCCCACGCCGTGTGGCTGCGCGGCGCGACGAGTGATCCCAGGGCCAGGAAGGCCAGGGGAGAGATGCGCCGGGCTATCGACATGTGTTCAATCTCCGTTCACACCGACGCGGGCGCACATCCCGGCGATCTCGCACCGACCGCACTCCGGTTGCCTGGCTCTGCAGGTCGAACGTCCGTGCCGGATGAGTTGGATATGGAGGGAGAAGCGAAGATCCGGCGCGACGATCTCGTTCAATATCTGGTGGGTCTTCTCTGCCGACGCGTTCGGCGGCACCAGTCCGAGGCGCTTCGCGAGCCGGTGGACGTGGGTATCGACCGGCATGACCGGGCGTCCGAGAGAGAAGCAGAGGACGCAAGCAGCCGTCTTCGTCCCGACGCCCTTCATGGACGTGAGGTAGTCCAGGGCTTGATCATCGGGCAGGTCCCGGAGGTGATCCAGGCTTCCCGCCCCGGTCTCGCCAAGCGCCTCGAGCACTCTGAGGATCGTCTCGCTCTTCTGGGCAGCCAGGCCCGCGGATCGGATCGCTCGCTCGAGCGGCTCACGACCCTTCGCCCGCACTTCGTCCCAACCGGCGTAGCTATCCTGCAGGCTCGCCCAGGCTCGATCGCGGTTCACGTCGGAGGTGTTCTGGCTAAGGATCGTGAGGATGAGCTCGTCCAGCGGGTCGAGGCGTGGCTTGAGAGCGTCGCCGTAGGTGGCTCGCAGCTTGGCTTCGATCCGCTTGCTGAGGCGCGTTGCCGCCTCCGGGCTAGCCGGTCTCACGATCCTGTCGGCCGTTCGTCGGGGCTCATACCTTCCGCTTCATCGGCCGGCCTGCGCGGGTGCTGGCTCGCCGGCCGGCAGCACCTTCGAGGGAAGTTAGAGGGCGGTTATCAGCCGGCCAAGGAGGCGTCGATTTTGGAGAAAGACCCTCGTTTGACCGAAGCCGACAACCCCGCCACCGTGCGGATCGATCGAGCCTCGGCCAGAGAGATCGTCGAGCTGATCAACTCCGAGGACGCCCGCGTCGCCCCGGCTGTGGCCCGCGAGTCCGAGGCGATCGCCCGCCTGATCGACGAGGTCGAGCGGAGGATCCGCATCGGAGGTCGGCTAATCTACGTCGGGGCGGGCACAAGCGGACGCCTCGGCGTCCTGGACGCGTCCGAATGCCCGCCGACTTTCGGCACGGATCCGGAGCTGGTGAGAGGCGTGATCGCCGGGGGGACCGCAGCTCTCGTGGAGAGTCAGGAGGGGGCGGAGGACGACGAGGCGGCTGGAGGCGCATCCATCGACGCGCTCGGAGTCGGCTCGGAGGACTTCGTGCTCGGCATAGCGGCGTCCGCCACGACGCCCTTCGTCCTTGCCGCCCTTACCGAGGCAAGAGAGCGGGGCGCTCGAACCGGGATCCTGACCTTTACCCCGCCACCAGAGAGCCTTGCGCGCCTCGCGGATGTGGCCGTGACACCGCTCGTCGGCCCAGAAGTGATCGCCGGTTCCACCCGAATGAAGGCCGGGACGGCGACGAAGCTCGTCCTCAACACGCTTTCGACGGGGCTGATGGTCCGGCTCGGCAAGGTGCATCGCAACCTGATGGTGGATTTGCTGGCGGTGAGCCGCAAGCTCGTGGATCGTAGCGTCCGCATTGTCCGGGAGGTAGGCGGCGTCGACGAGGATGTTGCCCGGCAGCTCCTGGTAGCGGCGGGTGGGTCCAGCAAGACGGCGATCGCCATGCATGAGTTGCGGGCCTCCCGGGCCGTGGCCGAGCGCGTCGTGGATGAGTGTAACGGCTCACTCGGCGAGGCGATCGAGCGCTTCGCGGACGGTCCTCTCCCATACTACGCGGGGTATCCGGAAACATTCGACGACGAGGCGACGCGCCTTCTCGCCGCGAGGCTTCGCGCCGCGCCCGATCGCCTGCGGCGGGCCGTCGAGCACGAGGCTCCCCCGGAGCGGCGCATCTCTCGGTGGCGGGCGCGTGAGCACCTGGCCCACCTCATCGAGTGCGAGACGGTTACCTTCCGGCCCCGCGTCGAGAGAATCCTGGAATCGGAGGAACCGAGATTCGAGAACTGGGAACCCTCGCCCGATCCACCGGCAGGAGAGGGTCCGGGAAGGCTCCTCGAGATCTTCCGGAACGAGCGGACTCGAACGTGTGCTCTGCTCGAGCCGCTAAGCGGTCGAGCGTGGGGCCGGTTCGCGGCCATCGGAGACGAGCGCGTGACGCTGTACCAGTTCCTTCGTGGCGTCGCGCACCACGACGAGGCGCACGCCGTTCGGATCCGCGAGCGGATTCACTCCGACCTCGTGAGATCGCCAGCCGGTTCGGAGAGCGCTGTCTCCGAACCGAGGAGCTGAGGATTTGCTTTACGCCGGCGTGATGTCCGGTACATCCCTCGACGGCATCGATGTCGCCGTGGCGGAGCTCACGGGGCAGGCGGAGAACCCGAGCGAGGCGTCGCTGGTCGGCTTCCGGACCGTTCCCTACGGAGAGCCGTTCCGCGCTCGGCTCGCGGCCGCCATAGAGGGTGCGCGGGTGGACGAGCTCTGCCGTCTGAACTTCGAGCTGGGGCGGCGGCTCGCGGAGGCGGTGGAGGTCACGCTCGCCGATCTCGCCGTGGCTCAGGGAGCGCTGGTCGCGATCGGCAGTCATGGCCAGACGATCTGGCATGAACCGCCCATCGACGCACCGGGAAGCACGCTGCAGCTCGGAGAGCCGGCCGTGATGGCCGAGATCCTCGGCGTACCGGTCGTGGCCGATTTTCGTGTCCGCGACATGGCGGCGGGTGGGCACGGGGCACCCCTCACCCCATACTTCGACTGGCTACTCCTCTCCTCACCGACGGTCTCCAGGGTCGTGCAAAACATCGGGGGGATGGCGAACGTCACCTGGTTACCAGCGAGCGATGGGGGCGAGAGAGGCGGTCGAATCGCATTCGACACCGGGCCAGGCGTCGCCTTGATCGATCACGCGGTGCGCGAACTGACGGCCGGCGAGGAGGCGTACGACCGCGACGGAGAGCGTGCGGCCAGAGGCCGGGTCCTGGACGGTCCTCTCGACGAGTGGCTGGAGGATCCCTTCTTCCGGCTTTCCCCGCCTCGAAGCACCGGTCGCGAGCGGTTCGGCGCCCCGCGTCTCAGGGAGTGGCTCGACAGGCACTCGGGGCAGCGCAACGAGGATTTGATCGCGACGCTGACGGAGCTTACGGCACGCACGATCGCCGGGGCCTACGAGCTGGCCGGGCTCGAACCGGGGGAGGCCTACCTGTGCGGCGGCGGGGCCAGAAACCCATCGATTGTGGAGAGACTCCAGAGGCTGCTTCCCGACGTCTCGATCCTGCCGCTTGATGCGCTCGGCTGGGATGGCGATGCTCGCGAGGCCGCCGCCTTCGCCCTGCTGGCCCGTCAACACCACCTGGGGATACCGATCGACCTGGAGTGGGCGACCGGCGCCAGAGGCTCTCGCGTCCTGGGCAAGTGGGTGCCGGCGTGAGCTCCGCCTCACCGGCCCTCCTTCTGATCGAAGCCCTGCGTCTAGACCGCGAGTCCGTGGATGAGGCCCGGCTACGCGCGCTCGAGGCACTGGAGCTGGGCGTCGGAGGCTTCATCGTCTTCGGGGGCCGAGCCGAGGAGGTGGCGCTCCTCGTTGAGCAGGTAGGCGCGGCTGCGGGCCGTGCCCTGTGGCTCGCGGCCGACCTCGAGCGCGGAGCCGGCCAGCAGTTCGCCGGGCTTACCTCGCTGCCCCCTCCAGCCGCGCTGGCTCGTGCTCCCGACCCCGTCGAGGCGGCTCGCGTGGCTGGAGAGATCACCGGTCGAGAAGCCAGGGAGCTCGGGATCAACTGGGTGCTCGCCCCGGTGCTCGACCTGGATATCTCGGGCGACAACCCGATCGTCGGGACGAGGAGCTTCGGCTCTGACCCGGGCGAAGTGGCACGGCTGGGCCGCGCATGGATCGATGCCTGTCAGCGCCAGGGGCCGGCCGCCTGCGCCAAGCATTTCCCCGGGCACGGCCGCACCATGAGAGATTCGCACCTGGAGCTACCGGTCGTAGAGGCCTCGCCCGACGAGCTGAACGAGGACCTCGCGCCCTTCGTCGCGACGGCCGGACTCGTGGCGACGGTGATGGCCGCGCACGTGACCTATCCCTCCCTCTCGGCGGACCCCGCATCGAATCGTACCCTGCCGGCCAGCCGGGATCCGGCGCTTCTGCGAGGCCTGCTTCGTCATGAGCTCGGCTTCGAAGGCCTGGTCGTTTCGGATGCGCTCATCATGGGCGGTTTTGCGGATCCCGAGCTGGAAGGAGCCGCGGCCGTGGAAGCGTTGACAGCCGGCTGCGACCTCTTGCTGTACCCGCATGATGCCGCAGGCGTCGCGGAGGCTCTTCGGCGAGCCGCCGATGAGGATCCCGGGGTCGCCGACCGCCTGTCAGAGGCGGCCGAGCTCAGCGGCCGCGTGATGAGAGAGCGGGAGGCGGCGCTTCGAGCGGCGCCCGACGGGTTGGGCGGAGGTCTCGACGTTCGCGTGGGCGAACTCGCCGAGGACTGCATAGAGGTCTACGACCTTGCGCCCTACCGGCTGGCCGGCCTGTCCGTTGGCACGACCGCGGTCGCAGCGGCCCGCGCCGGGATCCGCCGGGGCCGGCCGCTGATCGTGCGGACCCTCTCCGATGACCGCGATCTCCCAGGCGCCGCATCGCTGGGAGAAGCCTTCACGGAGACCCTCCGGGAGTTGGGTTGGGAGGTGCGCCTGGAGGGCGCACCGGTGACGGCACCCGAGAGGGGAACCGAGCAGGTGGTCGTCCTGCTGGCGTCGTCGCCCCAGGCCTTCAAGGGGCACGCGGGACTGGCACCCGAGACTGAAGCGGCGTTGAGGGGGGAGCTCCGGGCTGACCGAGCAGAGCCCGTCTGCCTCGTAGTCCTGGCCCACCGGCGGCTTCTCGAGCATCTAGGCGTCTCCGGCCTCTGTGCCTGGTCCCCAGGGCCGCTCATGGAGAGGGCGGCCGCTCGTCGGCTGACGCTGGAGGCCGACGCCGAATCCGGCTCGCCGCGTCCGGCGTAGGCGATCGTGCACCTCGTCGACTGGCTGGTGGTGGGGGCGTACATGGCGATCACGCTTGCCGTCGGCATCTGGCTCGCCCGCCGGGCGAGCGGCGGGCTGGTCGACTTCTTCGTGAGCGGCCGTTCGCTCCGCTGGTGGCTGGCGGGCACCTCCATGGCCGCTACGACCTTCAGCGTCGACACGCCGCTCTACGTGACGGGCCTCGTCGCCCGGCGCGGAATCGCGGGAAACTGGGAGTGGTGGGCATTCGCCCTCTCCCACGTCCTCCTCATCTACATCTTTGCGCGTCTCTGGCGGCGTGCCGAAGTCGTGACCGACGTGGAGCTGACCGAATTGCGTTACGGCGGCCGCCCCGCCGCCGTGCTGCGCGCCAGCCGTGCGTTCCTGTTCGCCGTGCCGATCAACTGCATCGCGATCGGCTACGTAATGCTCGCCATGCGGAAGGTCATCGAGGCGCTCGGATTGTTCGGCACGCTGCCGGCCTGGCTGCCCGGCGATGCCAGGCTCTGGGCCGTGGTCGCCCTGTGCATCTTTGTCCTCGTGTACGCCGGGCTCTCGGGCCTGTGGGGTGTGGACGCCACGGACTTCTTCCAGTTCGCGCTTGCGATGCTCGGCGCCATCATCGTCGCGGCCTTCGCTCTCCACGAGATCGGCGGTGTCGTCGAGCTCAAGCGGCAGCTTGCCGAGGTCGGAAGAGCCGACGCCCTACGGATGGTGCCGCGGCCGGGCTCTGCCGACCTGCCGTTCGGGACCTTTCTGGCCTACCTCGGCATCCAGTGGTGGGCGTTCCGGCGATCGGATGGTGGTGGGGAGTTCGTGCAACGGCTCTTGGCCTGCCGCGATGAGCGAGAAGCCGAGCGCGCGGCTTGGCTGTTCAACATCCTCCACTACGTGGTCCGTGCGTGGCCATGGATCGTCGTCGCGCTGGCCTCGATCGTCATCTTCCCGGAGCTCATGGAGCCGGGTGGGGACCCGGAGCTCGGGTACCCGCTGCTGATGCTTCGCTACCTGCCCGCCGGCCTGCTCGGCCTCGTCGTCGCGTCGTTCGTTGCCGCCTTCATGTCTACGGTATCCACGCAGATCAACTGGGGCGCGAGCTACGTGGTGAACGACCTCTACGCACGCTTCGTCGAACCTGGGGCAGCGCCGCGCAAGCTGGTGGCGCTGGGTCGCTTGGCGTCGCTGTTCATCGTGGCCCTCGCTGGCGCGGCGGCGTTCTTCGCGGATGACGTAGGTAAGGTGTTTCGATTTATGATCGCGATCGGTACAGGGCCCGGTGCCGTGCTAATACTCCGCTGGTTCTGGTGGAGAGTGAACGCGTGGGCGGAGCTGGCTGCCATGTTCGCCGGGTTCGCGATCGCCCTCATCTCCTATCTTCCAGCCTGGGGACACGTGAGCTTCGGCGCGCGCCTGGCGATAACGGCGGGAGGATCGGCCATGGTCTGGATACCTGTCATGCTCCTGACGGCACCCGAGGATAACAAGACGCTCGAGACGTTCTACCGCCGGGTCCGGCCCGGAGGGCCCGGTTGGTCCGGATTTCGGACGCGCCTCGATCTGCAGCCGGTGACGAGGTTGGGCGACGATCTCATACGAACCGGCTGGGCGGCGCTCTCGCTCGTTAGCGGGATGCTCGCCGTCGGCGCACTCGTGCTCGGCGAATGGCGAACTGCCCTGATCGCCTGCGCGCTGGCGGCGGCCGGGATCGCGGGGCTGCCGAGGAGCCCACCCAAGGGGGTCGCCGGATGAGCCGCCTCGGCAAGAGGCCGGTCGGGCAAGCCCTCTCAAGCATCGCCGCCGGGTTGGGGCTCACCGTGATCCTGGTCTCATGTTCGTCACGGGGGGCAGCCGAACCGGGAGGCCTACCGGCGGACGAACGCTCGGGTAGGTCGACCGACGAGCCTACCGGCCCGCCCACCGTCCCCGGGAGAGAGGCTTCCGGGCCCGGGCCAGGCAGCAGGCCCCTTCCGAAGCCCGTGAAGCTTCCACCGGTACCTCGGGTTACCGGTCCTCCGGCCCTTCGCGTCCAGTATCCCAGGCGTCTCGACCGGATCGCCGTCCGGGATTCCAACTTCATCTTCGGAACCGTGGGCACGGGAGACGCCGAGCTGCGGATCAACGGCGTGCGGGTGCCCGTGGAGGCGAACGGCGCCTTTCTCGCCTGGCTCGCCGTGCCAGCTCCTGTGGGTGACGACGTAGCGGAGTACGTCCGGGTGACAAGCGGCCCGGGCGGCACTGAGTCGCTTCGCCACCGCGTCCGTCTGCCGCCCGAACCTTTCACGGGTCCGCCAGGAACGGCGTGGATCGATCCGGCCTCCCTCCCGGCAGAGATCGAACGTTGGCTGACACCCAAGGACCGACTGGAATTCGCGGTGCGTGCCACGCCGGGGATCGGCGTGAGGACTCCGGATGGTATCGAGGCTGGCTCTTCATCCGCGAGATCCTGGTTCGCCGGTGCGCTCCCCGTGCGGCTGCGGGGAGCGAAGCCGGAGACCCATATCTATGGTGCGGTCCGGGTCGAGTGGACACTCTGGAGGCGCGCTTCGTTGCGACCGACGGTTCGCAACGGGCGGTCGAGCGACGGCGGTATCCGCTCGCCGTCCTCGATCCGGAAGCACTTCCGATCGTGGCCCTGGTGGAAAAGCCTGACCCCGTGCATGGCTCCAGCGGGGTCGTGCCGGGTCGTCCCACACCCCACGGTCCCTACCGCTGGCTCTTCCCGGATGGTGCTCGGGCGCAGGCGGATCTCCGGTTGGGAGATCGGGTTCGGCTCAGGCTCTCTCCCGATCTCGAGACATGGGTCGCCGCGGATCACGTGGTTCCGGGAGAGGCGGTGGGGGTCCTCGAGGCGCGAGTCGGCTGGATCGAGGCGGAGGAACGATCCGGGGGTGTGACCGCCGTCCGGATTCCCCTCGACCAGCCGGTGCCGGCTCACGTCGAAGAACCCGAAGAGCGGACGCTGCGGCTGACCCTGTACGGCGCGCTGGGCGAGACGGAGCGAATGGCCTACGGTCGCTCCGAGAGCGTGGGTGCAACGGAGCTGGAGAGCCTGGCTTGGGCGCAGAGGCCCGGACGTCGCTACGAGCTGACCCTCCGTCTCGCCAGACCTGTATGGGGATACCGATTGACGTACACGAAGGGCAGGGACGGGCTACCCGAGCTTCTCCTCGAGCTGCGCAACCCGCCGATCGTGGATGTAGCGGCTCCCCTGCGAGGACGTCGCATCGCCGTGGATGCAGGCCATCCACCTGTTGGCTCTTTCGGCCCGACGGGGTTCTTCGAGGGTAACGCGAACCTGGCCATCGCCCGCCGGCTGGCGGCACTCCTCGAGGAGGCGGGCGCGTATCCGATCCTGACGCGGCGGGACACCCTGCCGCTCGGGTTGTACGAGAGGACGGGGATCGCCGTGCGAGCAGGCGCCGAGCTGTTCGTTTCCATCCACAACAACGCGCTGCCCGATGGCATCCGTCCGTTCGGCGAAGAGGGCACCAGCACCTACTACTACCACCCGCACTCAAGGGAGCTTGCTCAGGCCGTGCAGACTGGCATGCTGGCGGCGATGGGTCTCCAGGATCTGGGGATGCGTTGGGGCAGCTTCGCGGTGGCGCGCCTGGCGTGGATGCCGAGCATCCTCGCCGAGGGTGCGTTTATGATGTTTCCGCGCCAAGAGGCGGCTCTCAAGACGCCAGAGTTCCAGGACGCCTACGCGCGCGGCGTGCTGTGGGGAGTCGAGGAGTTCCTCAGTGGTTACGTGAGAGAAGAGGAGAGCCAGGAGGAATGAGGCCGGAAGAGCTGTCGACGAGCGACACGCCCGCGATTCATCCCACCGCCTACGTCGCGCCCTCGGCGGACGTGATCGGGGATGTGCGGCTGGGCCAGCACGCCAGCGTCTGGTACGGGTGCGTGCTCAGGGGGGACATCGCCCCGATCCACGTGGGTCGCGAGACCAACATTCAGGACCTCACCGTGGTCCACGTGGACCCCGATCGCCCCACGGTGATTGGTGACCGGGTCGGCATCGGGCACCGTGCGATCATCCACGGCTGCGAGATAGAGGACGATTCGCTCATCGGCATGGGCGCCATCGTGCTCTCCCATGCCGTCATCGGATCCGGATCCGTGGTGGCGGCGGGGGCCCTCGTCACGGAAGGGACCATCGTCCCTCCTCACAGCTTGGTCGTGGGTTTGCCCGGAAGAGTGGTGCGCGAAGTGGATGAGGAGCTTCGCGGCCGGATCGCGCATACCGTGGCGGACTACAAGGCGATCAAGGAGGGTCACCGAGTCGGTCGTTGGCGCTCCTCGGTGCGTAGAGAGGACCGTTTTTCTTGATAATCGGCTCTTCGGCGTCGCTCCCCCTTGACCACAACATATTGTGTGATTAGACTGGGATTGCCCCTACATATTGAGTTTTCCACTGCGAGGCGCTGCGCTGTGGATCGTTAGGGGAAACCATAGTCGTTCCCTCCCGGGTCTGCTTCAAATACAGGCCGGAAGTACCGGATTAAGAGGACGTCAGGGGTGTACAATACTGTTCACCCCGATTTTTTGTCGCTGTGGATAACCGCGCACCGCCGGCTCGGGGAAAACCGCTGGTCGTGAGCTTGCCCGACAACATGTACACGAAAACGAGGCAGCCGATGCATCCTACCGAGGTCACCCTTGCCCCCTCCCCCAGAACCGTCCGAGAGACTCCGAGCGATCTGCCCGAGCCCGTCCTTTCCGAGAACGCGCTGACCGTGTTGCGGCGGCGGTATCTCAAGAAGAACGAGAACGGAGATCCGATCGAGACCCCCAGAGACATGTTCTGGCGGGTGGCTCGGGTGATGGCGGCGCCCGACGCGATGTACGGGGCAGACTCGCGGGAGACGCACGGTACGGCCATGCGCTTCTATGAGATGATGGCTACTGGCAGGTTCGAGCCGAACAGTCCGACGCTCATGAATGCGGGCCGACCGCTCGGACAGCTGAGCGCTTGCTTCGTTCTCCCGGTCCCGGACAGCCTCGAAGGGATCTACGAGACGCTCAAGCACATGGCGCTCATCCACCAATCGGGCGGCGGCACCGGCTTCGGCTTCAGCCGGCTGCGCCCGCGCGGGGACGTCGTGCGCTCGACGATGGGTGTCGCCAGCGGTCCCGTGAGCTTCATGGAGGTCTACGACGCCTCGACGGAGGCCGTGAAGCAGGGTGGGACGCGCCGGGGGGCCAACATGGGGATCCTCAGGGTGGATCATCCGGATATCCTCGAGTTCATCGACTGCAAGGCCGAGAAGCACAAAATCACCAACTTCAACATCTCCGTCGCCGTCACGGACGAGTTCATGGAGTCCGTGAGTCGCGGCGAGCCGTACGACCTGAAGAGCCCGCGCACGGGGGAACCGGTGGGACAGATGGATGCGCGGGAGGTGTTCGATCGGATCGTCTACGGGGCTTGGCGGAACGGCGAGCCCGGCGTCTTCTTCATCGATGAGGCGAACCGATACAACCCGGTCCCCCACCTTGGGAGCTACGAGGCGACCAACCCCTGTGGCGAACAGCCTATCCTGCCGTACGATGTCTGCAACCTCGGATCGGTGAACGTGGGCGCGTTCGTGGAGGAGGGCCGCATAGACTGGGAGGGCCTCGGGAAGACCGTCCGCACGGCCGCTCACTTCCTGGACAACGTCATCGACGCGAACCAGTACCCGCTGCCTCAGATCGACGATCTCTCGAAGCGGATCCGGCGTATCGGCCTCGGCATCATGGGTTGGGCAGACATGCTGGTAAAGCTCGAGGTGCCTTACGGATCACGGCGCTCTACCGAGCTGGGCCGTGAGGTCATGCGCTTCGTCGACGAGGAGGCGAAGGCCGAGTCGGAGCGACTCGCAGGGGCGCGCGGAGTATTTCCGGAGTGGGAGGGATCGATCTGGGGTCCCGACGAGACGTGCGCGCGCGATGAGATGGGCGAGCGGATACGTCCGATCCGTCCGCTGAGGAACTGCAACGTGACCACGGTCGCGCCGACCGGGACGATCTCGATTATCGCGGGCTGCTCGAGCGGCATCGAGCCCCACTTCGCGGTGGCGTTCATGCGAAATCAGGCCGGAACGCTCATGCCGGATGTGAACCCGGACTTCGTACAGCAAGCGGAGGCGGGCGGCTGGTACAGCGAAGACCTGATGCGCCGGATCGCCGACGAGGGGCACATCCACTTCGACGAAGTGCCCGCCGAGGCCCAGGAGATCTTCGTGACCGCGCACGACGTGACGCCGGAGCAGCACATCCGAATGCAGGCGGCCTTCCAGAGGCATACCGACTCGGCGATCTCCAAGACGTGCAACTTTCCCGAGTCAGCCACTGAAGAGGACGTGCGCGCGATCTTCGAGCTCGCGCACGAAGTACGCTGCAAGGGCGTCACCGTGTACCGCGACGGATCCCGGGATCGGCAGGTCCTGTCCACGGGACGAACGGCCAAGAAGGTGCAGGGGGAGAGCGGAGGAGCGGCCGAAACCGACGCGACGCGGGGTGAAGAGTGGCTGGAGCGGATCGAGGATTCGGATCTGGCCAACGAGCTGGCCATGATGCTGGAGCGGCTGCGGCACGCGGAGGAGGAGAACCGCGAGCTGGATGGCGAGAACGTCAAGCTCGCTCAGGTGATCGACGAGAGGGATCGCCGAATCGTCGAGCTCGAGGGCGGCTACATGAAGCAGCCGGCCGTGCGTCAGCGTCCCAACGAGTTGCGCGGCCGGACCCGAAAGATCGACTCGCCGCTTGGATCGATGTACGTCACGATCAACGAGGACGAGCAGGGCCGACCGTTCGAGGTGTTCGTGGCACTGGGCAAGGCCGGCGGGCCCGCCATGGCCGACGCCGAGGCGGTCGGCCGCCTCATCAGCCTCGCTCTCCGCTCGGGCATCTCGATGAGGGAGGTGCACCGGCAGCTGAGGGGCATCTCCTCGGATCGGGCGGTCGGGTACGGACCGAATAAGGTGCTCTCGAGCCCGGATGCCATCGCCCAGGTGATCGAGCGATACCTGGACGAGAAGGAAGGCGTTCAGCAGTCGCTTCCGATCCAGGAGGTTGGTGCGGCCAAGACGTCGAACGGCGGGACCCAGACGGCGCAAAGGCCGGTCATCTCCCGCTACGAGGAGCAGGCGGCCCGGACGTTCATTGGCACCTGCCCGGACTGTGGGACGGGGCTCACGTTCGAGGAAGGCTGCGCGAAGTGCCACGCCTGCGGCTACTCGGTGTGCGGCTGACTCGGTAGGCCGCTCTGGGCGAGAAGGCGGGTCCCGGGACTCGCTTTACGGGCTTTGGGCGCCGAGCCTCCTCGCTTCGCTGCGGGGTCTCGTCGCCGTCTCCCTGAATCGCTCGCGCCGAGATCCCGCCTCCTCTGGGGCGGCCTCTCGACCAGTACCCCTTCGGCGTTGTCAGCAGACGTTTTCGGGGAGTCGTCTCAGGGCGTCTCT
>JARRMU010000052.1:0-26077 GCA_037385645.1 Gemmatimonadales bacterium | reverse complement strand
TCGATGTTGTCCACCCCGACGCCCGCTCGTCCGATCACCTCGAGCCGCTCCGCGAGATCCAGGAGCGACTCATCTACCTGTGTGCCACTGCGTACGATCAGCCCCTCCGCATCCCTGACGGCCTCCTCGAGTGCCTCCCGTCCCTCGGACGAGACGTCCACGACCTCGAGCTCGGCGTTGTCGACGAGCAGGTCGAGTCCCTCGGACGAGAGAGGATCGGCGATCACCACTCTCTTGACCCGCCGTTCCTCCTGCATTCTCTCCGAAGTTCGGGTCGTTGTCGCCGACCCGGTGAGCGCTATGCCATTGTTCACGTGATCAACACCTCACCCAGCTCTTCGAGCAGGCCTTCGAGTTGCTCCAGCGTGTGGTCACCCATGTGACCGATTCGAATCGTCTCCTGTTTCAGCTTTCCGTAGCCGGCGGCGATCGCGTAGCCTCGCTCCCTGAGCCGGCTCACGACCTCGGGTCCGTTCATCTCCTCCGGCAGGCGCATCGCCGTCACCGTCGGAGAGCGGTAGCCGGGGGGAGCGACGATCTCGAAACGCCGACCCGTCTCGCCTGCCATCCTGGCGACCCAGTGGTGCGTGTGATCCGCCATCTGCTGGTGACGCTGCCACCGCGTCTCGAGTCCCTCGTGTACGATGTGCTCGAGCTGACACCGCAGCGCGAACATCAGGGAGACGGCGGGCGTATTCGGCGTCATCAGCCGATCCATGCTCTGCTCGAACTTCAGGAGATCGAAGTAGAAGCCGCGGTGCTCGATCTGCGCCGCTCGAGCGAGGGCTCGGTCGGAAGCGGCGGCGAGCGCGAGTCCGGGCGGCAGCGCCAGTGCCTTCTGGGCGCCTGTGAGGACGTAGTCCAGAGCCCAATCATCCATGCGCAACGGAGCGCCGGCCATCGAGCTCACCGTGTCCACCGCCAGCAGGATGTCATCGAATTCGGCCACGACGGCCGCGATCTCCCGCAACGGGTTCAGCGTTCCGGTGGAGGTCTCCGAGTGGACGACCGTCACGAGATCATAGCGGTTCGGTTCCGCCTGGAGAACCCGGCGCAAATCGTCCGGCAGGTTCGGCTCGCCCCACTCCACGGCAAGGCGGTCGGCTTGCCGCCCCGTCGCCTCGGCGATGGCGTGGAAGCGACCGCTGAATGCTCCACACACGAGGCATAGAACCCGCTGTCGACTCAGGTTCGTGATCGCCGCTTCCATCATGCCGGTGGCGGAGGAGGTGGAGATATAGACCGGCCTCTTGGTTCCGAACAGGTGCTTGAGCTCCGGCTGGGTCTCTCCGATCAGGGCCTGGATCTGCTCGCTCCGATGGCCGATGACCGGCTGGTCCATCGCGGCCAGCGTCTCTGGCCGGACCTCGGTCGGGCCGGGGAGGAAGAAGTGACCGTACTCGAGCGTCGTTCGCGATCTATCGTCGATCATCGTGGGGGTTCCGTTCATCTCTCTTCCCATTCACTGTAGGCGGGACGACCGGCGTCGGGGACCGTTGAAGCGAGCCACGGCCAGACCGTCACGCACGGGTAGAAGAACGCTCTCGAAGCGCGGATCTTCCGCCAGACGACGGTTGAAGAGTCTACAGGCAGCATCCAGATAGTACGGATAATTGCCCTTGTCCGCATCGATGAAGATCAAGTCGAAGGATCCGGCCTTGTCCCGATGGCCGAGAATGCGCGCCTCGATCACGTGTCGGGCGTCTCCTTCCAGGATCTCGATCCGCGTCTCGCCGTCTCGCTCAAAGGCCTCTCGAGCCAGAGCCGCGTGGCCAGGTTCGGCCTCCACGGTGATCAGGCGGGCCTTTGCCGGCAGCAGAGAGACCAGCCACAGCGCGGAGTACCCACCGAGAGTGCCCAGCTCCAGCAGCCGTTCGGCTCCTGCGAGCCTGGCGAGCACGGACAGGATGCGCCCCTCCAGCGGAGATATGTGAATCGCCGGGAAGCCGCGCTCCTCTATCTGGGCCCGGATCCAGCGGTGCGTCGCCGTCTCGGGCGCGAACAGCTCCTCTGAGTACTCGAGTAGGGGCGCTAGGTCGTTCGGGGGCATCTTCCATACCTCTCGGTTGACTGTATTCATGAGCCGTCCGTGGCTCGGTGCACTCGCGGTCACCCGGTGGCGCAGGCGCGGGCTGCGGACCGGATCCAGACTCTCACGCGGGGTGTGCTACCGGCCCTCGGATCGGCGCGCACCGCGCGAACGGCCCTCGAGACCGTGGCCGCATCCGCCCGCGCCAGCGCACAGATGGTCGGTATGCCCGCCGATCCAAGCGCGGCGGCGTTCTCGGCACCGATTCCGCGATGCGCCGTCAAACCCGCTGTCGCGACAAGGTTGATGGCTCGGTCGACCTCAATGCCGTGCTGCGTGAGAACTTCGGTTTGGGTCGACGAAAGTGCCTCGACGCTGCGTACGCCGACCGCTTGCAGGCTCCGGATCTCTTGGGATGTGATGCCGGGCAGAGCCTCCAGATCGGGATACGTCGAGTCGATCGTCCATCGCTCCAACCCCAGGGCGACGAAAACTCCAAACACCAGGGCACCCGCCACGGCAGCGCTCTTGACGACAGCGGTGGTCGCCGCCGACCGGGAAGCAAAGCCCATCGGGGTTCGGACGCTCCCCGGCCGCGCTGTCTCGAACCCGCCTCCCCATCCAGGTGCGGCGAGGCCCACGTTGACGAGCGCTTGATAAACGACGAAACAGTCGAGCGCGAAGACGGGAAAGCCCAGGAAGCCGGGGAGCGGCATCTCGAACAGCTTGTGCCCCTCCAGGCCCGGAACTGTGTAGATCCAACGGGCCCCCGCGAGGGAGTTGAACGCTTCCCAGGCTAGCCCTACCGCCGCCCCGGCGACCAGGATCTGGGAGATACGCGCGTATCGGCCCAGCTCCAGGTCGCCCAGCAGGGACCGCTCGGGAGCGTGCCGGTAGTTCCACGGCTCCAGGACGAGAGTCAGGAACCCCCAGACGAGCGGGAAGAAGAGGCGTGGCTGCCATAACGCCAGAACGAGGAGCGCGAATCCTGCGCCCACCACCGTGACGGAGTGCCGGCTCAATGGCAGCTTGGGGCCCGCCCAACCCCGGGCGATGCCCAACCGCTGGACCCATCGATAGGAGAGGTAGATCGCCGGGAGGACGGTCGCGAAGGCCGTGAAGGCACCGAGCACCCTAGCGGCGCGTCCCTCGGCGGCGAAGACGTAGTACCAGTTGGCGAGGCGAAAATTCACCAGCTCGAAGAAGAACCAGAGGGGAGCCGACCAGAACAGGAGGCTGATGGCGAGGCGCGGCGACACCGGCCACCTACCCGTAACCGCCGCGTAGCCGGCGCCGAGCGCAATCAGCATCGGGTACCAGGCCCAGTGGTAGTACCAGCCGAAAAAAGGCTGAACATTCCTGGCGGCCGCGAGCGTCGCGAACGCAAGAACGGCAAGGGCAATCACCAGCACGACCACCGATACGCGGATCGACCTCGTGCCGTGAGGGGGCCGGCTGCGGTTGACGAGGCGGCGTGACCGGGCAAACTTCACGCCGCTCCTCCACCGAGCGTGGCCCGCTCGGGAACCGACCTGTCAGCGGAGCCAGAGTTCATCATGCGGTACATAGCGATGACAGCCGTTTTGCCCACGGAGGTCCTTCAGCGTGCCAAGGACTTCTACGGCGCTCATACGCGGCTCAAGATCGGCGAGGAGACACCCGACTCGGTGACCTTCCGCGGGGCGATCGGCACGGCGACGATCCGTGTCGGACGCGAGCACGGCCATACGACGGTCCACGCCTCCACCGACCGGGTCGTCGGCCTCGACGTGACCGACATTACCAAGCGGTTCCTCTACACTCTCAGCGGCGCCTAGCATGAGCGACACCCCATCCGACCCCACGACCCGAGAGCCCGACTCACCGGCCCGGCAGGCAGGCCAGGCTCCACAGCTCACGGTGCGACTCACCATGCCGGACCGCTGGCTGGAACACGTCGCCGAGCTGCCAGCGACCACGACTCTCGCGGAAGCGAAGCGACTCGGTCTCCGGGCTATGCTGCTCCGAGATACGGACGATCCCGACGACTTCTACGTGGAGTACGCCGAGAGACAGGTTGCAGAAGAGTCCATGACCCTGGCCGAGCTCGGAGTCCAGCCGCGCGAGGTCGTCTCGATCCGCGCGTACGACCTGGGCCACTACCCCCGCTTCGAGGGGTAGGTCGGCCGGCGCGTCCCCGACCGCAGTCCAGCCGACTTCAGCGACCCGTCGACCGGTACTCGTCGGCCAGCACCCCATAGAGCACCACGTCCATGACACGGCCCCACTTCACGGCGTGCGCCCGGCGGCAGCCCTCGCGCACCATTCCGATCTTCTCGAGCACGCGCCCCGAGGCCGTGTTGGGCGCGAAGTGGTGGGCGTGAACACGGTTCAGGCTCAGCTCTTCGAAACCGTAGCGTAACACGGCGCCTGCGGCTTCCGTGGCCAAGCCTCGGCCCCAGTAGGGCTTCCCGATCCAGTAACCCAGCTCCGCCTGCCGGTTCTCAAGATCCAACTCCAGGCCGACCGCTCCGACCAGCTCTCCCGGCCGCAGCGTGTCATCGGACGTCTCTTCGAGATCTCCACGCAGCTGGGCCGCGAACACGACGGCCTCGCCCCGCGATCTTCGCTCGGCATGCGAGCCGATCCAGGCCTCGGCCAGACCCTCTTCATACGGATGCGGGATCCTGGCCGTGTTCGCCGCGATCTCGCGCTCGCCCGCCAGTTCTCGGACCCGTGGCGCATCCTCCATGCGGAACGCGCGAAGGTTCAGACGCGGAGTCAGGATCTCGGGTAGCTCATCCGCCGCCGGGTGACCTCCCCCCGCTGCCTCGGTCATACGGGCCAGCCTCCCTTCTCTTCATCCTCGTCCGCCGCCCCGTCACTACCGTCGTCCGCACCTCCCTCCTCGCTGGTACCCTCGTCCTCGTCGCCTTCAAACGCCTCCAGTCCCTCCCGCACGAGCCACGGGACCATCAGCAACGCCGCTGCGGGATCGGCCCACCACCAGCCGGCGATCGCGTTCGCGCCGAGGCCCAGTAGCAGCGCGAAGGAGAGGTAGGCGCACGCGAGCGTCTCCTTGGCCTCCTGCCGGAGAGCGCGACTCCCGATCGCGTCGGCGGCTCGCAGCTTGCCGATCGCCAACAGGGGCATGATCAGCAGCGAGAAGATCGCGAGCCCCACGCCCAGCCAACTCTCCCGCGGGGCTTCGCGCGTCCAGAGGATCCAGATCGACTGCACGACCACGTAGGCGGCGAGGGCGAGAAGCGTGACGCCCACGAAGCGGGTCACGCCGACCTCGATGTTCCGCACCCGATGAACCGCGGCGCCGTGCGCCTCCAGCTCCAAGCGCCACAGCACGACGGCGGCGGCGGAAAGCTCGATCATGCTGTCGAGACCGAAGCCGACGAGGGCTATGCTGCCGGCCTGCGCCCCGGCGTAGAGGGCGACGACCGCTTCGACAAGGTTGTAGGCGACGGTGGCAACCGCGAGCCACACCGCTCGGCCGAGCCAGCTTTGGCGCGCCGAGAGCCCGGTTGGGTCGGCCCTCTCGGGCAATGACGGCATCAGTCGACACCCACTTGTTCGCTGCGACGCTCCATGAGCAGCACGTCCCGCCAGCGTCCGTCCAGCTTGCCCAACCTCTCCCGGACGCCGACGAGTCGGAAGCCAGCCCGCTCGTGCAGCCTCAGGCTGCCCGCGTTCTCGGCAAACAGGCCGGCCTGAAGGGTCCAAAAACCGGCGTCTTCAGACGCGCGGACCACCTGCGCCAGCAGCGCCGAGCCGAGGCCGCGGCCCCGGCTGGACGCCGACACGTACACGCTCACCTCGGCGACGCCACCGAAGACGCATCGATCCGAGACCGGTGTGAGCGCCGCCCATCCACATACCGCTCCATCCACCTCAGCCACGAACCGGCACGCGGAGATGTGAGCACTGTCCCAAGACTCCCACGACGGGACTTCGGTCTCGAAGGTCGCATTGCGGGTGGCGATCCCCTCCGCATAGATGTCGCTGACCGCCCCCCAGTCGGAGGGCTCGAGCGTCCGGATCTTCATGCGCTTCCCCTTTTACGCGACCCGACGGCGACGCCGACCTCCTGCCCGTAGGAGAGCTCCAGCGTGTGGCCGTCCGGATCGGAGAGCATGGCGAGGCACCCGGCAGGACCCCCTGTCTCGCGCAGCGGCTCACGCAGACGCCCCTCCGCCACGGCGAGTGCGCACCGCCTCTCCAGTTCGTCGCGGGTGGGGCACGCGACGCCCAGGTGGGAGAAGGAACCGAGCGGCCGATTCACGCTAGCGGCCTCCATGAGGACGATCACGAACGGCCTCGTGCGATCGCTCAGCCACGCAATCTCCAGATCCGGGTGCGTCGTCTGGGCACGGCGGTGCACGACCTCCATCCTCGCGTACCTGGCGTAGAACTCGATGCTCCGGTCCAGGTCGGAGACCTCCAGGGCCACGTGCGTCAGCCCCACATCGACCACGTTGTCGATCGCACTCCCATCGGCGCCCACGCCGCGCACCCCTGGATCGCCCGGCCGCGGGATCTCGCCCGAGCCGCGCCGCCGCCGAAACAACGGAGCCACCAGCCCGCCGATCGTGGCGCCGACAATGGCGGTGAACGCAAGCGGGCCAAGATGCTCGAGAAGACCGGCACCGATCGCCCGATTCATATACATGCCCAGCCCCAGAAAGAAGGCCCCACCCAGGAGCGCTCCGATCGCCGACGCTCGGAGCAATGGCCTCACTCGAACCTACTCCAGCGGGTGGCGCGAGAAATAGGATCGCGTCTCCCTCCAGACGATCCCGGACAGCAGGAGAAGTCCGATCAGGTTGGGGAACGCCATCAGGGCGTTCGTGATGTCCGAGAGAAGCCACACGACGTCCAGCTTCGCCACCGCGGCAATGGCGATCACGGTCACGAAGGCGAGGCGATAGGGAAAGATCGCTTTCACGCCGATCAGGTATTCCAGGTTCCGCTCGCCGTAGTAGGACCAACCGAGCATCGTGCTGAAGGCGAAGAAGGAAAGACAGACCGCCACGATCACGCCCCCGGTCTCGCCCGGGAGTCCGGCGCTGAACGCTTGCTGGGTGAGGTGCGCCCCATCGAGCCCGCTGGTCCACGACCCGGTGCTCAGGATCGCGAGTCCGGTGAAGGAGCAGACGACGATCGTGTCGATAAAGGTCTGAGTCATGGAGACCATCGCCTGCCGCACTGGCTCGTTCGTCTGCGCCGCCGCGGCGGCGATCCCGCCCGTACCGAGCCCCGACTCGTTGGAGAACACGCCGCGCGCGACGCCGAACCGGACGGCCTGCGCCACCGTGTAGCCGATCGCTCCTCCGCCGGCGGCTACGGGAGTGAACGCCCCCTGGAAAACGAGGCGGAGCGCGTCGGGCACTCGACCGATGTTGAGGAAGATGACCAGCCCGGCAGCGCCCATGTAGAGAATGATCATCATCGGCACGAACACCGCTGTGAAGCGACCGATCGACTTGATCCCTCCGAGGATAACGGCGCCCACGCAGGTGGCGACGACGAGCCCCGTGAGCCAATGCGGAAGCGAGAACGACCGGTTGAGGGCATCCGCGACCGCCTGCGATTGGACGCCGTTTCCGATCCCGAACGCGGCTATGGAGGCGAAAACCGCGAAGAGGACCGCGAGGAGCTTCCCAAGGCCTCCCCAGGGAATGCCGTTCTCGAGATAGTACATGGGACCGCCGGATTTTTCTCCGCGCTCGTCCGTCTCGCGAAACCGAACGCCCAGGACGGCCTCGGAGTACTTCGTGGCCATCCCGACCAGCCCGGTCATCCACATCCAGAACAGCGCCCCAGGCCCACCCGAGGCGATCGCCGTCGCTACGCCGACGATGTTCCCCGTTCCCACCGTCGCGGCGAGCGCGGTCATCAGAGCCTGGAAGTGCGAGATGTCGCCCTCGGCTCCTTCCTCCCGACGCTTGATGAGAGCCAGCCACAGAGAATGCTTGAGCTGACGGAACTGGATCCCACGGAGGAGCAGGGTGAGATAGACGCCCGTCCCGACGAGAAGGACGATGAGGGGCGGACCCCAAACGAAGGAGTGGACGTCAGCGAGCATGCGCTACCTCTCACGATCGGTTGGCAAAGTCGGGCCAGGATCGCACATTGCCGGCCGTGGCAGGCTCCGCGCAGGGACATGCCTGCGAGTGCCGCGAAACGGCCTGGCCGGCCCATACTGGGCCGACCTTCTCGGAGTCGTCAACAATCTCGCGGGGCCTTCGGCTCCAAATCGGGGGTTCATGCAGGCGAATCGACCTCGGCGTGAGCCGGAAGTGCTTCGCGACCTTCTCCCTGCGATCGAGCGCGGCCGTCACATCGCGATGCTGGCGGCCACCGGTTCCGGGCACGAGCTCGTGTTCAAGGCGGCCGCCTTGTCGGACTGCGAGACGGGCGAAGGAACCCGGGCACTCATCCTCTCGCCGACCCGGGACGCTGGTCTCAGGCTGGCGGCCGCCATCGGCGGCGAACCGTCGGACCGCCCCCTGGACCTGGTCGTGTGGCCCTCCACGCGAGAAGCGAGCGAAGCCGGCGCCGCCCCGATCGTGATCGGTCCTCCGCTCCCGCTGCTCAGGGATATCCGCCGGGGCCAGTTGCAGACGTCGGGCGTGAAGCTGATCTGCATCGACGGGGCCGATCAGATGTTGGCGCTGGGGGAGTGGCCGTCGGCCGAAGCCATCCTCGACACCGCCGGATCGGAGGCCCGGAAGGTGGTAGCGAGCGCCTCGTTCGAAGGAGATCTGGCCGATCTGTTGAAGCGGCAACTGAGCCGCGCACGGCGTTGGCCCGAAGAGCTTTTCTCGGACACAGCGGTCGGAGGCGACGCCGATGGCGCCGGCCCCGAGATCCTCTGGTACGGAGCCGCCGTGCGCGAAGTAGAGCGGATGGACCTGCTCGCGGCGGCGCTCGCCCAGGCAGCGCGGGAAGCGGCTCCCAACGGAAAGCAGGCGGCCGCATCCGTCGTCATCTCTCCCGACGAGAGATCGGCCGAGCGCCTGCGTTCCGGTCTTCGCTCACGCGGCGTGGCGGTTCATGCCCTGGATTCGGAAACGGGACCTCCGGCCGGCGCCGCGCTGGTGATCGCAGAGGCGGACGAGGCCGAGGGGGAGTTCGCGGCAGCCGTGCGTTGGAGCCTGCCCGAGGACCTCGAAGCCTACACGAAGAGAATGCCCACCGCCGGCCTGCGGATGACCATCGTCGACGCGCTACACCTGCCCCAGCTGTCGTTGCTGGCGCGGCGAGCCGGATGGGAGCTCCGGCCCATTAGCGCACCGCCGGCGGTGGAAGGCGGCTCCGTGGAACGCTTTCGTCAGGCCGTGCGGGATCGCTTGCAGGCAGGAGACGTGTCCGCCGAGCTGCTTCTCCTCGAGCCGCTGCTGCGGGAGCGACCGGCGGCGCAGGTGGCAGGAGCGCTGGCAGCGCTGCTGCGGGAGCGGCCCGAGCCCGAAGAACCGGCCGAGGTCCGGGCGACGGAGGCTTCGAAGATCGCGGCGTCACGCGGCTCCCGCCGGGCCGTGCTTCCGGCGTGGACCCGAATATTCATCAGCGTTGGGAAGCGGGATGGAGCGGGACCCGGAGACATCGTCGGGGCGATCGCCGGAGAAAGCGGGGCCTCCGGAGGGCAGATCGGCAAGGTGGAGATCCGCTCCAGCTTCACGCTGGTCGACATCGACGCGGAGATCGCGGACCTGGTGATCGATCGGCTGCGCGGCGTCCAGATCAAGGGCCGGACGGTGGTGGCCCGCCGCTCGCGGGAGACCGGCGGTTAGGAGCCTGTGCGCAAGGACTCCACGGACGCCTAGAGCGAGTCCCTGAGCCCCTTGCCGGCGCGAAAGCTGGCCGTCGTGCTCGCACCGATGCGGATCGGCTGGCCGGTCCGCGGATTTCGCCCCGCTCTCGCCTTGCGCCGGCGTATCTCGAAGGTGCCGAAGCCGGTGATCTGAACCTTGTCGTGGCGCTGCAGGGCGCGGGCGATAATCCCATCCGGAGCGTCGAACAGGGCGCCGAGGCAACGCTGGGCCTCGGCCTTGGAGATGCCGGCTCGATGCGAAAGCGAGTCGATGAGGTCGGTCTTGTTCACGATCGCTCCTCTTCGTGAAGTTGCAGGAAGCGCTGTGAGCGGGGATGAACGGAGCCAGGTTAGATGGACCCTCCGAGAGCGTCAAGGACAAAAGCGCAGAGGGAGGCCGAGGCCATTCGGACGAGCGCGATGGCACGATCCGGCGGTATGACGGACTATCGCACCCTTCTGCGCCGCACTCTGTTCGTGGTGCTCTTCGTGGGCGTCCTCACGGTCATTGGAACGATGGCGTTCGTCCAGTTACCGGGCTGGACGCTCTCCGATGCCCTCTACATGACGATCATCACCCTCTCGGCCGTAGGATACGAGGAGGTCCGGCCGCTCAGCGACCACGGTAGACTCATCGCCGCTCTCCTTCTGGCTGGAGGGATCACGTCGATGGGCCTCTGGTTCGCGCTGATCACCTCGGCGATCGTCGAGATGGATCTCACGAACGTGATTCGACTTCGAAAGACCAGGCGGAAGATGATGCAGCTGAAGGACCATATCATCCTGTGCGGCGCCGGACGCATGGGACTCCAGGTAATGAGGGAGCTGATCCATGCGGACGTTCCCTACGTGGTGATCGAGCAGGACCCGGACCGGGCCGAGCAGATCCGATCGATGCGAGACGACATCCTGGTCGTCGAAGCGGACGCGACGCGGGATGAGACGCTCGACGAAGCGCACATCTGGACGGCCCGCGGCTTGATCGCGGCCCTCCCGGACGACGTGGCCAACCTGTTCGTCTGCCTGAGCGCCAAGGGGCTGCGCCCCGACCTAGAGGTGGTGGCTCGAGCGTCCGAGGAAGAAGGGATCGGAAAGCTGCGCAAGGCGGGCGCCGACCACGTTATCAGCCCCACGGTCACGGGGGGAAGCCGGATGGCGTCGATCCTCCTCCGTCCCCAGGTGGTCAGCTTCCTGGATGTCGTGACCGGAGACGAGGAGCTCAAGTTGCGCCTGGAGGAGTTCTGCGTCCCCGCTGAGTCCCGTTTCGTGGGGCAGTCCCTCGCCGAAGCTCAGATCCCGACCAAGACCGGGCTCATCGTCATCGCCATCCGGCACGCCGGGGAAGCTGGGGCGTTCATCTACAATCCCGGTCCGGACGAGCAGCTCCGCGCAGGCGATGTTCTCATCGTCCTCGGAGGCCCGGAGCAGATCGATTCTCTTGAGGAAGCTTCGCGCGCCTGAGAGGGCGAGGAGAGCCGGCGGATCCTCTGCCGGTGGCCCGCGACCGCGAGTACCTCTTCTTCAGCGGCGGGTCCCGGTCGTGGCTTGCACCTTTACCGTCATCGTCACCTCCTGGCTCGGACTCACCTGGGCCACGCTCCCATCCGTCTCGCGGTACGCCGAGAGCTGGCCCGACACGACAGCCTACATGCGCATCCGCATCGCCGAAGCGGCCCGAAGAGACGAACGGCTCGAGCTTCGGTACCGCCCGGTGCCGCTGCACGAGGTGCCGCGCTCGCTCCGCCGAGCCGTGCTCGTCTCGGAAGATGCGGCCTTCTTCGACCACTCGGGCTTCGACTGGTACGAGCTGCGCGCGGCGATCCGGAAGGCGTGGGACGAGAGGGAGGCGCCTCGAGGCGCGAGCACGATCACGCAGCAGCTGGCGCGAAACCTCTACCTCTCGCCCCGGCGCACCCTGAGCCGGAAGCTCAGGGAGGCGCTCATCACCCGGCGACTCGAGAGGAAGCTCTCGAAGAACCGGATCCTCGAGCTCTACCTCAGCGTGATCGAGCTCGGCGAGGGCGTGTTCGGCGTGGATGCAGCGGCTCGCCACTATTTCGGCGTGCCTGTCTCCGGCGCCTCCGCCAGCCAGGCCGCGATGCTCGCCGCCACCATCCCCTCACCGCTGCGCGACAACCCGGCCACGGACACCCGCCGCTTCCGCTGGCGCACCGACCTGATCGCCGGACGGGCGTTCTGAGGGACGGGCTCCGTTGCGGCGTAGGCGTGGAGGCCGTTGATTCGGGACTTCACGTGAACCGGACGGAGGCACCGGATGAACACCCTGCTGGCCGTTGTGATCCTTTACCCCCTGATCCTCCTCGGCGTGAGCCTGTGGAGGTCGAGGAGCGTGAAGAGCCACGACGACTTCATGGTCGCGGGCCGGGCAGTGCCGGTGCCGTTGCTCGTCGGCACGCTGGTCTGCACGTGGATCGGCTCGGGCTCCCTGTTCGGCGGGGCGGGCCTGGCCTACCGGACCGGGATCGCTGAGCTCTGGTTCAGCTCGGGAGGCTGGCTGGGCCTCATCGTCGCGTTCTTCCTCGCCGCCCGGGTGCGCCGTATCGCCGAATACACCGTTCCGGATCTCCTCGAGAAGCGTTACAACGCGCTCGCGCGCGTTCTCGGCACGATCGCGATCATTCTCGCGTACGTGACGATCGCCGCCTACCAATTTCGGGGAGGCGGCTGGATCCTCAGCATCGTGTCCGACGGTGCGATCACTCCGGACGCGGGGATGTACATCACGGCCATCGTGATCGTGCTGTTCACCGCGGCGGCAGGGATGGTGTCGATCGTCACGGTGGACGTGTTCAACGGGATCATCATCACGCTGGGCGTTCTCTTCGCTCTGCCCTACATGGTGTTCGAGCTCGGCGGCGTCGGTGCCGTGACCGGCGCCCTTCCGGCCCAGCACCTGGAGCCGCTGGGCGGCCACAACCTGCTCTGGGTGTTCGGCGTGGCCGCGCCCACCTTCCTGCTCATCCTGGGCGAGAGCGGCATGTACCAGAAGTTCTTCTCCGCCAAGAACGAGAGCGCGGCACGGAAGGCGGTCGTGGGAATGGTGGCTGGCATCGTCGTCATCGAAGTCGCCCTCGCCCTGCTCGCCATCGCCGGCCGCGCGGCGTTCCCGGACCTGATGGAGTCCACTTCGATCGTCGGGCGGGCGGGCTCGGAGACCGTGATCCTTTACATAGCCCGACACGGGCTGCCCCTGTTCGGCGCCGCGGTCCTGCTCGCCGCCGCGGTGGCGATCGTCCTATCGACGGGCAATACCTTTCTACTCGTTCCGTCCACGAACGTCAGCCGCGATCTGTACCAGCGCTTCATCGACCCCGAGGCCTCCGAGCCGCGAATGCTGCTCGTACAACGGCTCGCCATCGCCAGCTTCGGAGTCCTCGCCCTGATGCTCATCACCCAGTTCGACACGATCCTGGCGATGGCCCTGTACGCCTACTCGCTGGTCGGAGCCAGCCTCACGCCCGCGCTCCTGGCGGCGTTTCTCTGGAAGCGCGTCACGGTCGCCGGGGGCGTGGCGTGCCTGGCCGGAGGCCTGGTGACGCTGGTCGGGATCGCCGTGCTGAGCCGCGTGGGGGTGGACTTTTCCTGGACGTTCGGGGGCACCGCGTTCGATTTCGCGAGCAGCGACTACATCGTGATTCCGGGGGTGTTGGTCTCGACGGGGCTGATGGTCGTGGTGAGCCTTCTTACGCCGCCTTCGCCAAAGGAGAAGTGGGAGCCGTTCTTCGTTCCGCCCGGAGTGGGCCTGGAGGACGCGATCGAGAAAGAGCGGGCGCACCGGATCGAAGTGTCGGAGGAGCCGCTGGACCCGGCTTCCGGGGTCGAGCCCGGAGAGGTCTGAGCCCCGGGGCCGGCCGCGTAACCAGCTTGGCCCGGCCTACTCCCCGTCGTCCTTCATCTTGCGTTTCAGCTTCTCGAGCAGCTCGTCGCCCTCGAACTCGAAGCGCCGAGCACCGAGATCGTCGAACTCCGCCTCGAGCTCTGGATCATCTCCCCCGAGGTCGCGCTCCACCTCCTCGCGCGCCGCCGCCAGGTCCGCGTCTCGCGTGAGGTCGTCCTCGAAGCGGTCGAAGGCCTTCCCGGCGCTCCCCGATACCTCGTTCAGTCGCTGGCTCGTCTTCGCCCGCCGCTCCCGCATCAGAAGCGCGTCCTTCTGTGAGCGGGCACTCTTGAGTTGCCGGGTCATCTCCTCGATCTCGACCCGCTTGAGGTGTAGCTCCGCTTCGGCCGCCTCTCGCTTCTGGAGGAGCATCTCGGCGCGGGACTTGTGCTGCTCCGCGAACCGGACCGCGACTTCGACCGTCTCCATGTCGCCGATCTTGTCCGCCTGGTCGGCCCGGCGTACCGCGTCCTCTGCCCGTTTCAGCTCGGCGCGTCGGCGCGCCTCCATCCCCTTCACCTGCCGCTCCAACTCGGGCAGCCGGGTCTTCGCTTCGACAAGCTCCTCGCGCATCGCGTGGATCAGCCGCTCGACATCCTCTTCGGAGGTGCCGCCCATGCGCTCCTCGAGGCTCGAGAGCGCGTCGTCCAGTGCCTGCCTCAGCTTCTTGAACATGGGCTGAAGTCTAACCGAACGAGGCGGCGTCCACCACGGACCCTGGGCGATCGCCGAGAAGCAATCCACGCGCCCGGGGATCCCGGCGGTGTATACTGGAGAAACCGACCCGACCGACATGATGTAGGGGGACGAGATGAGCGAAAGCACCGCGACGACCGACGCGGAGATGGCCGAAGAGGCCCACGGCCGACGGGACGTGTTCCCCGTGGAGGGGATGCACTGTGCGGGATGCAGTGCCGCCGTCGAGCGTGCCTTGAACCGGCTGGATGGCGTCGAGGCCTCGGTGAGCCTTCCGGCGGAGACCGCGACCATACGCTACGAGGGCGTGAGCGTAGGAGACCTCCAGAAGGCCGTGGAAGATGCCGGATACACGCTGCTGCCACCACCTCAGGCGGGGTCGGAGCCGGGGGCGATGGAGCGGGAGCGGCTCGCCCGGGCCGAGCGTTATCTCGAGCGGGCTCGTGGGCGAATGCGGCTCGCGTGGCTCCTTACCGTCCCTGCCATGATCTGGATGATCCCGGAGATGGCCTTCGGTGTGAAATGGCCGAGCACTCTGGCTTTCGACGTCGGAATGACCCTGATCGCCGCCGCCGTTCTGATGATTCCGGGCGCAACCACGATGCGCAGTGCCTCCATGTCGCTCCGCCATTGGGCGCCGAACATGGACGTCCTAATCGCGCTCGGGAGCGGTGGGGCGCTCGTCACCGGCGTCGTGGCCCTCCTACATGGCCTCGGAGCGGCGCCGATGTTGATGAACTACGCCGGCGTCGGTGCGATGATCATGGCGATCCACCTCACGGGCCGGTTTATCGAGGCCAAGGCGCGGGGCCGCAGCTCGGCTGCCATCCAGCGACTGCTCTCGCTGGAGGCCCGTACGGCCCGGGTGCTTCGCGACGAGGCCGAGGTCGAGATCCCGATCGCGGACGTCCGCCTCGGTGACGTGATGATCGTGCGACCGGGAGAGAAGATCCCGACGGATGGCGTGGTGGTGGATGGACGCAGCGCGGTAGACGAGTCATTGGTCACGGGTGAATCGATGCCGGTCGAGAAGGGCCCGGGAGAGGCCGTCGTCGGGGCAACCGTCAACCGGGAGGGCGCACTTCGCGTGCGGGCGACCGGCGTCGGTGAGAACACCTTCCTCGCCTCCGTCATCCGCTCGGTCGAGGAGGCCCAGGGCAGCAAGGTGCCGATCCAGGAGTTCGCGGATCGCGTCACCGCCGTGTTCGCCCGCCATGGGGCGGGTGTCGCTCGCCCTGTTCGCGGCGCTGGCGGTGCTCGTCATCGCCTGCCCTTGCGCGCTGGGCCTCGCCACGCCGACCGCGCTCATGGTCGGGACGGGGCTGGGTGCCGAACACGGCGTTCTAGTGCGGGACGGGGCGGCGATCCAGCGCCTGCAGGAAGCCGACGTCATGGTGTTCGACAAGACGGGGACGCTTACGGAAGGCGCGCCCGCCGTTACGGACGTGGTGCCCGCGGCGGGCTGGACCGAAGAGGAGCTCTGGGGAGTCGTGGCTCCGCTCGAGGAGCTCTCGGAGCATCCGCTTGCCCGGGCGATGGCCGCGGAGGCGCCGGTCGATCCCACGCTGACGGACGTCGAAGACTTCCGGGTCGAGCCCGGACGGGGTGTCTACGGGACGGTCGGCGGCCGGCCGGTCGTGGTCGGCAACGAGCGGCTCATGGACGAGGAGGGGATCGACCTCAGATCCCTGGGCGAGGCAGCCGAAGCGCTCGAAGCGCAAGCCCGCACGATCGTCTTCGCCAGCGTCGATGGCGAGGCGGCCGGGCTGGTGGCCCTGGCCGACCCGGTCAAGGAGGGCGCCGCGGAGGCACTGGCGGCCCTACGGAAGCTCGGCCTCGAGACGGTCATGCTGACGGGAGACAACGAGCGGACGGCGGCCGCGGTCGCGAACGGGCTCGGTATCACTGCGTGGCGCTCGAGCCTGTTGCCGGACCAGAAGCTGGACGTCATACGAGGGTTGCAGAGCGAGGGCCGAGCCGTCGTAATGGTCGGGGACGGAATCAACGATGCTCCGGCCCTCAAGCAGGCCGACGTAGGGTTGGCTATCGGAAGCGGGACCGACATCGCCATCGAGGCCGCCGACATGGCCCTGCTGCAGGACCACCTGGCCGCGGCGGTGCGCGCGGTGCGGCTGTCTCGCACCACGTTCCGGAAGATCCGGCAGAACCTCTTCTGGGCCTACTTCTACAACACCGTGGCCATCCCGGTCGCCTTCCTCGGGTTGCTGCATCCGGTGATCGCCGAGGCGGCGATGGCGTTCAGCTCCATCACGGTGGTCACGAACGCCAACCGGCTCCGGAAGGTCGATCTGGACGCTCGGCTGGATGCCTGAAAGAAGGGAGCGATCCAATTACGAGCGGGATGGTCGAGGTGTCGAAGGAGGGCTAAGGTGGCAGATCTCGCGGGCTCTCATCCTCTTGGCCGTCTAGGTACAGCCCCCTGATCCGGTTCACGCGCCCGTCGGGCCCCCGTTCGAACCGCAGCTTGAAGGAGTCTTGGTCTTCCAGAACGAAGGTGTCCTCGGAGATCGCGTGCAGTGGCCGCGGGCTCTGTACGTCAGCCCCCTCCCGGTGGTAGTAGAGGACTCCGCCCCTCATCTCGACATGGCGATCGGCGTAATCGCCGGCGTACTCCCGCTGCAGCTCGACCGGCAGCTCCAATGGATCCAGGAGTCCCTCGACCCACGCGAGCCTCCAGCGGAATTGGCCCTCCCACTGCGAGCTCGGGGACGATCGCTCGAGCCCCTCCCGGTACGCTCCTCGAGCGGCCTCGTACTCCCGCAGGTGGACGAGGGCCGTGGCCAGATGGTCCCAGCCGGAGAGCCGGTCCGGGTGCTCCGACAGGACGTGCCGGTAGAAGTCGGCAGACTCCTCGTACCGCTCCAGGCCGATGAGCTCCCGCCCAACACCGTCGAGGAACTCCCACTCGTCGACGTGCCACAAACCGATCCCCTTGTCGGCTTCGGTCAGGGAGCCGTAGAACTCGAGCCCACTCTGGAGGCCCGAGACGGCGATCTCGTTCACCAGACGATGCCTCGGCGAATCGTAAGGTTCGTATCCCAGGAAGCCGAACGGTGAGTATCGGTCGCCGATCAGCAACTCCGTAAGCGCGGGCGCGGCCGATTCCAGGGTTTGGGAGTTGCCCAGAAGCACGACCGCGATGCCTCGGTCGGGGAACGCGACGTGGTAGTTGGCCGCGCCCGCGTCGTTGCCCGTGTGGAAGAGCCCGCGTCCGTACTCGGACTCGACGAGCCCCCAGCCGAGCCCCCAGCTCACCTGCGACCCGTCGCCGGGTGCGAGTGGCTCACGTGAAAGGGGCCCGAACATCCGGACGTGCTCGATCGACACCTGCGGGGTGAACAACTCCTCACGGTTCGCGGCAGACAATCCCTCCCCGCGCATAGCGGCGGAGAGGAACGTCGCGTAATCCCCGGCGGTCGTCTGCGCCGATCCGGCGGCGTTCGCCTCGTCCCGTTTACCCTTGCCGCTGGGAGCGAGGAAGTGATCGTGGTCGACCGCGTAGTCATCCTCGAACGCCGGCAGGAAGACGAAGCTCGTCCGCTCCATGCCGAGGGGCTCGAAGATCCGGGTTCGTGCCAGCTCCTCCAGGTCCGTGGCGGCGACCTCCTCCACGGCGAGCTGGAGGAGATAGATCCCCTCTCCCGAGTAGCTGAACCGCTCTCCCGGTTCGAACACGAACTGAAGGGTTCCTTCCGGCATGAACCATCGCCAGTTGGGGAGACCCGTCGTATGACTGAGCGCCATGCGGGCCGTCAGGGTCGTGTGGAGCTCGTCTCCCCGCAGGTCTCGATAGAACTCGTACTCCGGTAGAGGCTTCGGAAGGTATGATACGAGGGGTCGATCCAGGTCCAGGAGCCCCTCGTCTGCAAGCTGCATGACGAGATAGGCGAAGAGAGTCTTGCTGAAAGAGAGCGCCGCGAACACCGTCCGATTCGTGACCGGCTCCAGGGTCTCGGTGCTCCGGACGCCAAAGCCCTTCTTGTAGACGATCTGCCCGTCGTTGATGACGGCGACCTGAAGGCCGGGCAGGCGAGCGCCGGCCATGATCTCCGGGATCCCGCTCTCGATCGCGCGAACGGAGACCCCGCTCCCGTCAAGCCGCTCGATCCGTGCATCGGGCCTCCCGCAACCGTACGCGGCGAAGCCGATTACGGCGAGGCCAACCGCGGCAACTTTCGGTGGGAGCCTCGCCGCGACGGCAGCCACTCAGTCGGCCCCATCTCCTGCTGCCGCCGACTCCGAGGTCTCGGCGGACGTCACTCCCGCCTCGCGCTCGATCAACCCTCGGTGCGCCTGGTACTCGGGCCGACCGGCTTCGTCGATCAGGCCAGCCTCCACGGCCGTTCGAAGCCGTTCGGAGTACCCGTCGGCGGCCGCCATATCCCCCGCCGCGACGGCGGCACGGCGTGCGAGAATGAGCGCGAGGAGATGGCTCTCGTCGTCTGCCAGGATGCTCTCAGCGATGGACGTCGCGGTGTTGCTGTCGCCGATCAGCAGGTGCAGCAAGCCGACGTGGAAGAGCGCATCGAGGTCGATCTGGTCCGGGGGCACCTGACCGTAGGCCTGGAGCGCCATGTTGGCGAATTGGCTAGCCTGGCCTTCGTTACCCGCCTCCTGCTCTCGCATCGATCGATCGAAGAGTCGATCCGCGGCTTCGCGGGGCGACATGGACGACAGGTCGGGCATCCCGCCGGCTCCACCCCCGGCGCCTGTCGCGCCCCCGGCCGCACTCGACTCCGGCAGCCCTCCGGTCATCGGATCGTCGCCGATGCGGGCACGGGACTGTTGCTGCACGAACCAGGCGATCAGGAAGGCGAACGCGGCGAGGGCCACGAAGGACAGCACCCAGGGAAGGTGCGCCGAGAGCGGCTTCGCGGCGCGCGGAGCTACCGGCTGACCGCAGTTGCTGCAAAAGGCCGCACCTGGCTTCAGCTCATGGCCGCACTTGGGGCACCCGCTCTTCTCGCCGGATAACGGCGCCCCGCACTCCGAGCAGAACTTCCCCGAAGCCTCGGCCCCGCAGGAGGAACAACGCATCACAGCTCCCTTCGTTTTCATTCGTTCGGACGCCCTCGTCCCGTCGCCACACTCGCCCCCGCGTTGTAATTTGCGGCCGCTTCACCGTGAGCGGGAGGCCGTCGGTGATTCCAACTCCGAAATCGGAGCTGACATGAAGACGCGTTACCTGGGATTGTTGGTCGGGGTGTGGTACCTGCTCGCCCCGTTCGTCTGGGGCTACCCGGTGGGATTCCTCTGGTGGCACAGCATCCTGATCGGCTCGGTGATCGTCGCCGTCTCCGCCTCGTACATGATGGGCTGGGGCCGCAGCGGCTCCTGGGTTCTGATCGCCACCGGCGCGTACAGCATGCTCTCGCCCTTCCTTCACGACTATCTGACCAGCCAGTTCGCCTTCTGGAACGACCTGTTCATCGGCGTGATCACGATCGGGCTGGGTGTGGCCCTGGGTGGCGCCGCGATCGAATACGGAGGCGAAGAGGAAGCACCCGCCGGATAGCCTTCACGCACCGGCCCGATCCCGCAAAGGAGTTTTCCCGACAGGCCTCTCCGGGATGTTGACGACAGCGGCTCGCGCTTGGGCCTAGGTAGCTTGTAACTCCGTCACAACCCACCCGTCTTGCAGGAGAAGCGCCATGCCCACTCTCGAGATCGCCACCTATAGGGTTGGGGTCACGCGCCGAGCTTCCGACGAGATCTCTCGCTACCTGTTCCTGGAGCCCGCGGTGGGACAATCGGGAACAGGAACCAGCAGCGTAAGGATCCACTTCGAGCCCGATCCGACAGAGATCGGCTACCGTGCGGAAGACCTGCTGTTGGTCACCCTTCCGGAGAGCCTTTTCGCCGATATGTACCACATCGTGCAGACCGAGAGTCCGGCGTTTTTCAACTGGAGGCTCGACAAGAGCGGCGACCGCGTGGCGCGCTGTGGCATTGGCACTGTCGAGGAGCCGACCGGCGAGGGATTGGAGGATCGCTCTCGCTGACCGACACGTGCCAGGCAGCGCGCTCCGCCGCTGGCGTGGCGCGACCGTCATAATACCTGCGCTATAGGGGCCATCAGGCTGGGGATGTCGGGAAACCTCCCACATCCAACCCGGCACATGCATGACATGTCCACTGGAGCGCTTCCGGACAGACGGCCGGCGGCCAAGAAGCTACAATGGGAACACTCAGCGCACACAGTGCTCAGGTATATCCGCAAATCTTGAATGCGCGCATGTAGTGCGAGCCTCGATCCGGGAAACAGACAAGCGGCGTCAGCCGAGCCGATAGATTAAGCGGGCTCGTCCCTTAAGACGAGTTCACCCTAGGTAGCTTCCTGCGCTGAAAGCTCACGAGGGTGCATACACGACGGCTTGCCTGCAGAGGACGAGGACCGCTGGCCCCCGGATCGTTACCCTGTATGGGCGACGCAGGGCGATCCCCACTCCTCGCCCTAATTCCCCTCGCCATTCTCCTTGCCGCGTTGACTCTCATGCTCGCGGTGAATCGCAGCCCCGCCGTCCCGCAGCCGATCGCGTTCAATCACCTGCTGCATATCGAGGGCGAGGGGCTGGACTGCGAGGATTGCCACGAATACGTGCGCGTCAGCGCGCATGCAGGCCTTCCTGGCGCGGAGATCTGCTCGGAATGCCACGATACCCTACAGGGTGACTCCGAGGAGTCCGCGCGGGTGACAGCTTTGATCGAGCAGGACGAGCCACTCCGGTTCAACAAGCTGTTCAGCCTGCCGGATCACGTCTTCTACACGCACCGCCGACATGTCGGGATCGGCGAACTGCAGTGTCTCCAGTGCCACGGTGACATCGCCGAAACCGAGCGCCCGCCGGAGCGGCCGCTGATCTCGATCAGCATGGAATACTGCGTGGACTGCCACCGCGAGCAGGGAGAAACGCTCGACTGCAACGCGTGCCATCGGTAGGACTGGCAGAGCAATGAGCCAAACGCGACGAGAGTTCGTCTGGACCATGGGCGCCGCCTCAGCGGCGCTTGCCCTGCGCGGCACGACCAACGGCGTCTTTTGGACACGACAGGAGACCCTAGAGGCCGGCTGGCAGCCCGGCATCGAGAAGCATCTCTCATCCACGTGCATGATCTGTCCTGCACGCTGTGGCATCCGGGGCCGCGTGGTGGACGGACGACTGGTCAGGATCTCCGGCAACCGGCTTCATCCGATGAGTCGTGGCGGGCTTTGTCCCAGGGGAATCGCTGGCGTCCAGACGCTGTATCACCCGCAGCGCATAACGGCACCGATGGTGCGGACGGGCCCGCGAGACTCCGGGGGTTGGGAAGAGGTGTCGAGAGAGGAGGCGATCTCGCTGCTGAGCGAGCGCCTCGGAGATCTCCGGGCGTCCGGTCGACCGGAGGGTCTGGCGCTGCTATCAGGCTACTGCGCCGGAACGATGCGGGACCTGTGGCACCAATTCATGCGGGCGTTCGGGTCACCGAACTACGTGGCCGACGAGTATGCCGACGGCACCGACGCGATCATGGAGGTCATGCACGGAGTTCGTCGCCGGCCGGGCTACGACCTTGAACGCAGCGGGCTCGTGCTCTCCTTCGGCGCTCCGCTCTTCGAATCGTGGTGGTCCCCGCTGCAGGCTTTCGTGGCGTATGCCGATCCCGAGCGTACGAATCGTCGGCGCCCGCGATTCGTCCAGGTGGATACGCGCTTCTCGCGGACGGCGGCGCGCTCGCACGAGTGGGTGGCAGTTCGGCCGGGAACGCATGCCGTCCTCGCCCTCGGGATTGCCTACGTGCTGGTCCGAGACGAGTTGTACGACGCGCAGTTCGTGACCGACCACCTCGCCGGATTCGAGGATTTCACCGATGAGCAGGGCCGGTTGCGGCCCGGTTACCGGTCCCGCGTATCCAGCAACTACAGAACGGAGGAGGTCTCGGCCATCACCGGCGTACCGGTAGAACAGATCTCTTCGCTGGCCAGAGCCTTTGCCCGCGGAGATCCGAGCGTGGCCGTGTGCGGCGAAGATGTGATGCGTGCTCCGAACGGACTGCTGGCAGGCCTGGCCGTTCACAGCCTCAACCTACTGATGGGAAGTGTGAACCGGCCGGGTACCGTCTTGTTTGGCGAAGAGCCCCCGCTCGAACCGCTGGTCGAACCGGTTCTGGACTTCACGGCCAGCGCCGGCCTGGCGCGCGGGCCGATCGCCGGTTCGCCGCTGTTCGGCGCCGGCTGCCCGGCGCTGCCGTTTGCCGAACAGGTCGCCGAGAGCGGCGACGATACGATCAGGGCGCTCCTCCTTTACTACGCGAACCCGCTCGCTTCATCCGCGCGCCCGGAGGTGTGGCGGAATGCCCTCGAAAAGGTCCCGTTCGTGGTGAGCTTTTCCCCGTTCATGGACGAGACGACACGACACGCCGACGTGATCCTCCCCGACCTTCTTCCCTACGAGCGTTGGCAGGACGCCCCGACGCCTCCTTCGTATCCTTATCCAGTGTGGAGCCTAACCCAGCCGCTGGTCGAGCCGTACGAGGGTGCGATCCATACGGCCGAAGCGCTGCTCGCGATCGCGAGAAACCTCGGCGGCAGCGTTGCCCAGAGTCTCCCCTACGAGGCTTTCGAGCCCCTGCTGAAGGCGCGGGCGCAGGGCTTGTATGCGGCTCAGCGCGGGACCCTGTTCGGAAGCGAGTTCGAGCGCGAGCACCACCGTCAGATGGAGCAGCGCGGCTGGTGGCTCCCGGCGCACACGAACTTCGAGGCCTTCTGGAGGGGGCTCGTCGAGCGCGGCGGATGGACCGACCTCTACTACGACGACACCGATCCGGCTCACCTCTCCGCCATGCCGGACGGCCGGATCCATCTCCTGCCGGCCTCACTGGTCGACGCCCTGCAAGCGGGCAACCGAGAGCTTTACGTACATGTCGCGCCGCCATCCACCGCAGCCGAAGCAGAAGAGTATCCTCTGGAACTCATACCTTACCGCCTCTCGACGTTGGCATCAGGTTCGCTCTCGCTCGAACGCTGGCTCGCAGAGCGACCGAGTGTGTTCCCGGACGTCTATTGGCATCCTTGGGTGGAAGTGAATCCGGTCACCACCAAGGAGATGGGTCTTCACGACGGAGACAGGGCGTTCGTCGTATCACCGAACGGACGATATGAGGTCCGAATCAAGGTGTCCTCGGGAACGGCTCCGAGAACCGTCACGGCACCCTATGGGCTGCGACACCCCGGCGGAGAGGTGGCGAGCCCTCTGCGACTGCTCGACAGCTTAGTCGATCCGCTGACCGGGCTGCAAAGCTGGATCTAGACCAGTGTTCGGCTTTGGCGGGCCTGATGGAAGGAAGCCGATGTCGCGTTGGGGGATGGTGATCGACCTAGATCGCTGCACCGCCTGTGGCGCCTGCGAGTTGGCCTGCAAGAGCGAGAACAATATCGCGACCGTCTCCCCCGAGCAGGCCGATATGGACCGCACCATGAGTTGGATGAAGGTCGAAGTCGAGGTAGAGGGCGAGTTTCCCAATACCACGATGCGGTTCTACCCCCGCCCGTGCATGCAGTGCGACAACCCACCCTGCATCAGAGTGTGCCCCGTCGAGGCAACCTACATCAACGACGAAGGCATCGTCGGCCAAATCTACCCGCGCTGCATCGGATGTCGCTACTGCGCCAACGCATGCCCCTACACGGTCAAGTATTTCAACTGGTACGGACCGGAGTGGCCGGAGTCCGAGCGCCAGCACCTGAACCCGGATGTTTCTGTTCGGCCCAAAGGCGTGATCGAAAAGTGCACGTTTTGTCACCACCGCCTGCAAAAAGCCCGGGAGGATGCCCGCGCGGAGGGACGAGAGCTGCGGGAGGAGGACTATCAGCCGGCGTGCGCCGAGACCTGTCCAACCGGGGCGATCGTCTTTGGCGACCTCGATAACCCAACCCACCGGGTGGCCGAGCTCAAGGAAGATCCACGATCCATGCGGCTGCTTGAGGATCTAGGAACAGAACCCAAGGTCTACTACCTCACTTCGAGGCAATAACCGGGGCAATGAGATGAAGCCCGAAGTGGCCGCCAAGCTGGAACGGATGCCTCCCGATGAGCGCGTCCTCTTGAGGCCGCTGGTTGAAACATCGCGCGGCTTCTACGTGGTGGCAGGGCTCCTCGGAGCGGTCACCCTATGGGGACTTTTCGCCTACTACCTGCAAGTACGGTACGGGCTCGGCCGCACGGGGCTGAACCGGCCCGAGTACTGGGGCATCTACATTATCTGTTTCGTTTTCTTCATCGGAATCAGTCACGCGGGTACGCTGATCTCGGCGATCCTGCGCGTGAGCAAAGCGGAATGGCGGCGTTCGATCACGCGCTCCGCGGAGCTTATCACCGTGCTGGTCATCGGCTTCGGCGCAATCCAGCCGATCATCGACCTAGGGCGGCCCGATCGGCTGTTCAACGTCTTGTTCAACGCCCAGCTCCGGTCGCCGCTGCTGTGGGACGTGATCAGCATCGGCCTCTACTTCACCGCCAGCTCGATCTACCTATACGTTCCCCTGATTCCGGATCTCGCGCGCATCCGCGACTCCGGGATCAAAGCGCCGCGTCTCTATACGTTCTTGGCAGCCGGCTATCGGGACACACCCGCTCAGCAGGCTCGCCTCCACAAGGCCATCGGGATTCTCGCGATCGCCGTGATCCCTATTGCGATCTCCGTTCACACCGTGATCGGCTGGATCTTCGCCATGACGCTCCGTCCGATGTGGCACAGCACGATCTTCGGGCCCTACTTCGTGATCGGAGCCATCTACTCGGGCATCGCCGCGATCCTCGTCGCGATGGTCATCCTGCGACGCGCGTATCGCCTCGAGGACTATTTCAAGCCGGTGCACTTCGACTACCTGGGCCGGATGCTTCTGGTATTCAGCCTGCTTTGGTTCTACTTCACGTTCGCCGAGTACCTCACGGTGTTCTACGGGGCGGAACCCGCCGAGATGAGGACTTTCTGGGCCAAGGTCTCCGGCCGTTACGCCGTTCCTTTCTGGACCATGGTTGCCGGTTGCTTCTTCATCCCGTTCGCCCTCATGGCGCGTCGATCCACGCGCAGCCCGCCCGGGGTCCTCGTGGCGGGGATCGCGGTGATGGTCGGTATGTGGCTGGAACGGTACAACATCGTCGTGCCGACCTCCGTGAACCCGATCTGGGAGATCGAGTCACAGGGTCGGTACTTTCCCTCTTGGATCGAGCTTTCGATCATGGCGGCCACCTTCTCCGGCTTTATCCTCCTCTATATGGTCGCGACCAAGTTCGTCCCGATCGTATCGATCTGGGAGATCGAGGAAGGACGGGACGAATCGGCGGAAATGGCCGAACGCGTCGCCGGTTATCTTCCTGATCCGTATCGCAAGCTTCTCGATTTCAAGGCGATCGGAGACGAATGATCTCCTTAAGGCTCTCCGCGATGAGTTCGCGCAAGACGCTCGCCTTGCTGGCGGGGCTTGTCCTAGCGGGAGCGCATCCGGCCTCGACGCAACCCGTGGAGCTATACCCCGGCGATCCCGTGGCAGGTCGTCGTGTCTTCGTCCAGCGAGACTGCTCCAGATGCCACGCCATCTGGGGAAACGGAGGGACTCTCGGCCCTGACTTCGCGACCGCAGGCGCCGGAC
>JARRMU010000051.1:0-15492 GCA_037385645.1 Gemmatimonadales bacterium | reverse complement strand
GAGCGATGTTGTAGAGACGGGCGAACTCCTCCGCGCCGACTTGGAAGTGCACCTGGAAGCTCGTGTTCGCCGCTTCGAGCATCACGTTGTCATGCTCGACCAGCAGCTCATCCACGCCTTTGAGATAGAATCTGTAGGCGCCGCCCCGCAGCCAATTGAGGGCGACGATCAGCGCATGGAAGCGCTTCTCCGGAGTCATGTTGTCAAGCGTCAGATGGGACTTGCCGAGAGTCGGCAGGATGCCTGTCAGGACGACGTCAGCACCGACCTCGAGCGCCGCTTCTCGCACGGTCTCGAGAATCGCTCGCAGTCCATGCTCGATGCGGCTCAGGCAATCCCCGTCGAAACGGAGGGGATCGAGGTTGACCTCGAGGTTGAACAGCGCCAGTTCGTGGGTGACCCGCGGGTCGTCCAGGCGTTCGAGAACCTCCAGCGCCTTGGCGGCGGGCTGCCATGCATCGTCGACGAGGAACATCTCCTGTTCGACGCCGATGCGCCTGACGTCCGCCTCGATGGCGCCGGAGTCCAACATCTGTTCCAGCGCTTGTACATCGCGGAGGAGATGCCTAGTGAACAGGCGAAGGGTCTCCGTATCGCCGGCGTGAACGTCCTTGTCACCCATGGTCGAAAGCTAACCGGTGAAGTACGGCGAAAGGAAGGTCAGAAGCCCGCCGCCGCCAAGAAGCGTTGTGCGATCTCCTCCCAGTCGTGCTGGCGAGCTCTTCGCCGTCCCGCCTCGCCCATCCTGCGCCGCAGAGGAGGGTCTCTGAGGAGACGAATGAGCGCTCGGGCCAATGCTCTCGGATCGTCCGGTGGGACGAGGAGGCCTGCCTCCCCATCCGGAACGACCTCGGGGACTGCCGCGCTCCGGTACGCCACGATCGGCAGGCCGCTGGCCATCGCCTCGAGAAACGCGATGCCGAAACCTTCCTGCAGGGAAGGGAGGCAGAAGACGTCGGCCGCCCGGTACGCGTCCCTGATGGCGTCCGCGTCTGGAAGCTCTCCGGTGATCACGACGGAACCCGCCAGGCCGAGAGCGAAACGCCCCTGCCGGAGCCGACGCAGTTCGGGGCCGCCTCCCACGATCCGCAGCCGCGCGTTGGGCACCGCCGCAAGGATCGTGGGCATCGCCCGAAGCAGAGCGGAGGTGTTCTTTCTCCGATACTGACGGGCGACGCTGAGGATGACCGGTCCGGCTGCGTCCGGAGCCGCGGGGCGGCTGCTCCCGTTGTCCAGCGCTGATCTGTGCGCCGCTGGCTCATCGGTCGCCTCGGCGGCGGCGCTCCAGCGGGCGAGGTCGATCCCCTCCGGGACGATTCTGACTCGCGCGGGGTCGAGGCCGTATGCCGCGATGGCAATTCCTCGACTGTACTCGCTGGTCACCATTACGATATCGGCGGATCGAGCGTTGGCACCCTCGAGGCGCGAGAGGAGGCGGAACCTCAGCCGTGGCCAGCCTCGCTCGAAGCGAAGCTCGTCCGCCATCACCCCCTTCAGGCACACGATGTAGCGCGTGCATCGGCGCTTGAGCGCGAAGCCGTCCAGGTCGAAGCCGACGATGAGAGCCGAATCGGCCAGCTCGGAAGCGCCCGCGCGGGCCAGCGTCAGGTTGTAGAGGATCCTCCGGAAGGCATCGGTCCGACCGGGCAGCCGCCCGACCCGACGGACGGAATGGCCAAGCGCCTCCAGCCCTCCAGCCAGGCCGGTGATCGCCACTCCCGAGCCGCTGCCCAGATGCGGCTCGACAGGCCAGGAATTGAGAAAGGCGATGTGCAGACGGCGATCCCTAGAGCTCGTCGATCTTTGCGGCCAGGATGAAGTCGCTCTCCGTGAGGCCGTCGATCTTGTGCGTCCAGATCCGGATACGCACGCGACCCCAGCTCAGGTAGATGTCCGGGTGGTGTCCCTGCTCTTCAGCCAGCTCGCCGACACGGTTCGTGAAGTCGAGCGCCGCTCGGAAATCCTCGAAGCCGAACTCCTTTTCGAGATGGTGCCCGTCCACGGTCTGCCAGCCGCCACCGAGCGCCGTCTGCAGGTCGTGCAGTTCACGGCCGGCGAGCGGCGGGACTCCGCCTCGGCATGGCACGCACGCCTTCCGGGCGAGATCGTTCGACATGATTAGAAGCCTCCGGAATGTCCAAGTCGCAGGGTCTCGATCGCTCGGGAGGGTGTGGGGCAGGGCGCCGCGCCGCAAGAGCGCGGCGGCGCTCGTGCAGCGTTTAGCCGTCAGGCACGGTGAGCTTGACCCGCGCGCGACGTTCGAGCCGTTCATGGCTCGGAGACCGGCGGGCAGGCGCGACGGAGATCTCGCCTCGCCCGCGGGCCTTGGCGCTGTAGAGGGCCCGGTCGGCCGCTCTCAGCAGCGCCTTGGCGTCCGCTCCGTCATCCGGGAAGAGCGCGATGCCGGCCGAACAGCTGACCTGGATCGCCTCGCCGGTCTCCGAAGCCAGGACGGCTTCGCAGAGTTGTTCCTTAAAGCGCCGAGCGATGCCAACGGCCAGCGGCTCATCGGCTTGGAGCATCAGGACCGCGAATTCGTCGCCGCCGATTCGCGCCACTTCGTCCGAGTTTCGCAGGATTCCACGGAGCGCCACCGCGATCCTATGCAGCACGCGATCGCCGGCGTGATGTCCGTGCCGGTCGTTCACCGCCTTCAGGTGATCGCTGTCGAGAAGGAGAAGGCCGAGCCTTTCGCCGTATCGCTCTGCCCTCGCCAGGTGCTTCTCCAGTCGGTCGACGAAGTATCGTCTGTTGTGGAGCCCTGTGAGCGGATCGGTGATCGCCAGCCGCCGAGTCTCTTCCTGGAGCTTCGCCGAGCGCATCACCACCGCGGCCTGTTGGGCGACGACGGAGAGGGTGCGAACGTGCGTTTCCCGGTATGCCGCGAGCCGAGTGGATTCGGCGTTCAGGACGCCGAGCACCCGCCCTTCGACGAGGAGGGGAACGGCGACCTCGCTGCGCGCACCGGTCACGCCCTCGATATAGTTGTCATCGAGCTCCAGATCGTCGACCACGATCGTCTTCCCCGTGAGCGCGCAGAGGCCCGTGATCCCCCGGCCGAGCGGGATCGTCATCTCCTGGACACCTTCCGCGTAGCCATTCGAGGCCCGGACGCGAAGCATTCCTCGCTCCTCGTCGACGAGGAGGATGGCACACTGCCCTCGAGGGATCGCGTTCTGGGCAACTTCCAGGATCGCGTCGAGCGTCGAGTCGAGGTCCTTGCCCTCGCAGGCCAGCTGGCTGATCCGGTAGAGCGCGTCCAGGAGGCAGATCCTGGACTGAAGGCGCTCCCGGGCTTGCGAAGCCACGATGGCCAGTGCCGCCTGCGCGCCGAGCACCGTGAGGAGCCTCTCGTGCTCTTCCGTGAACGCGTCTTCGCGATCCGACTCTACGTTCAACACGCCGGCCACTTCGTTCCGCACGATAAGCGGAACGGCCATGTTGGAGCGCGCCTCTCGCAGGCCCACGACATAACGTGGATCCTTCCTCACATCGCCGACCCGCACGGCCCGGCGATTCGCCGCGGCCCAGCCGGAGATGCCGTGGCCTTCGGGAAGCGACAGCCGGAGAACATCGCCGGCTCGCTCCGCGTATCCGCGTACGCTTCGAACCGAGAGTGTGCGGCTCTCGGCGTCGTATAGCATCAGCGCGCAGTGGTCGAACCCGATGAGCTCCTGTGCACGTGCCAGAACCTTCTCGAGCAGACGGTCCAGGTCGTCGCTGAGGCCGATCTCCCGCGTCGCCTCATAGACGGCTGCAAGAGATGCGAGTTCGTTCATTCCGCGCTATCGCTCCGAGGAGGTCTCCGGCGGTATCCGGCACTTAGAGGACGGCGTGCCGCTCCGAACGCAAGGCTGTAACCTGCTTGTGAAAAGTGGCTTAGAGGGGGTCGGACAGGCTCAACCTTCGTTGCCGGCGGTCCCGGAGTCCTCCCCCAGCGCGTTCATGTTCTCGCGAGATTCTGCAAGAAAGGTTCCGGCGCCAGGAGAGCGGGGGGAAAGGACGGCGGGCCCGTCAAAGGTCCGCCGGATCCGGTCAGGCGGCTTCCACGGCTCGCTTGATCGCCTCGTAGTCGGGCTCGACGCTGGAATCCTCGGAGATCCAGTCGTAGACGACGGTGCCGCTGCGGTCGATGACGAATGCGGAGCGCTTAGCGACCCCCTTGAGTCCGATGAGCTCCTCGTACAGCACGCCGTATTCGGCGGCAACCGCCTTGTTGAAGTCCGAGAGCAGCGGAAACCCGATCCCCTCCTCCTCACGGAACCGCTTCACAACGAACGGGCTGTCGATGCTGATGCCGAACACGCGAGCGTCCAGCTCGTCCCACTCGACCCAGTCGCTCGTGATCCTGCACAGCTCGGCCGTGCAGACCGAGCTGAACGCCAGCGGGAAGAACAGGAGCACGACCTTGTCCCGTCCGATGTGCTCAGCGAGGTCCACGACGTCTTCAGGACCCTGGGGAAGCTGGAATGCCGGGGCCCTGTCTCCCTTACGTATCGCCATGCCAGCCTCCTTGGCCGTGTTTGTCAAGGTTCTCGACCTCTAGGATCCACGGACTACGGTTCCTCAGAACGCACCTCCACCCCCACCCCCGAAGCCACCACCCGAGAAGCCCCCGCCGCCGCTGAAACCTGAGCCACCCGAGCTTCGTGGGCGCGACGCCATGGTTTGCGAGGTCGAAACGGCCATGCGTGAGAGGTCGTTCACGAACAGGCCGGTTCGGAACCCGTGGGGACTCGAGCCGCGGTACCATCGGGGTGGCTCGCGGTAGATATCCTCGAACGCCGCCGCCCACTTGCTCTCCACCCCGAGGGCCATCGCGAACGGAAGGTACTTCTCGAACATCTCCGGGCCCGTGATCATGCGCTTGAAGCGGTCGCTCTCGACCCGCTGTAGGAACTCCTCGAAGCCCCGGACCTTGGCGAACGCCCGTGTCCCGCGGACGGTGCGCGCGGGCATGATGAGGCCGAAACCGGCGACGATCGCTCCGGTAAGGATCCCCGCGACGATCACGGGGAGGGGCGACTCTCCGAGCGTGGCCGCGAGGATGTTGCCGCCGATCAGGGTGAGGACCGTGATTACGACGGCCGCGCCGGTGTAGACGGCCTTCACCTTATCGGGCCGGCGCTCGTAGTAGCGTTCCTCCAGGAGGTGCTTGAACATCCCATCCCGGATCGCGGGCAGGTCGCGGTAGAACTCGTTCTGCAGGTCCGAGAGGCGCACCGACGTGCCGGAGGTGCCGAACAATGCGTCCAGGAGCGCGACCTCGTGCGCTCCGAGCTCGTCCCACTCCCAATCCGCCCGCGGCCGTTCGACGCGGAAGATGTAGTCCCTGTCCGAAAGTAGTCCGAGGAGCATCTTCTTTTCCGTCTCTTCGATGCTCAGGTATCCGCGAACCGCCAGATCGACCAGGGTGGCGGTGACGTCGCGCATGTCTGGAGAGTTATCGGCGAGCACGCCCACCTCACCGGGCGTGAGCCCGTCCGGCGGTTCGTACTGAGCGGCGATCGGGCCCGTCTCGGGGTCCCGTCCGCGCGTCCGCCAGAGATTGAACATCAGGAGGAAGGCGGCGACCGGGATGAACAGGGGCCAGTTCGCGCGCAGGAAGCTCCCAACCTTCGCGGCGGCACCGGGGCGTTCGATCACGCCGGGATCCCACGCGACCGCGACGGTCAGGCCCTCGCGGAACGCCAGCGGACGCGTCGTCTCGATCCTGACGTGGTTGTCCAGCACCTCGATGCTCGCGGCGGACTCCGTGGAGCCATAGGCGCCGGTGAAGGCGCGTGCCCGGAGGCCCGTGACCTCGGCGGGAAGATCGATCTCCGCCGAGGCGCGCTCGATCGGCACGGGCCACTCGTCGCCGGTCACGTTCCAATAGAGTTCGTCCCAGGTCTCGAACTCGTCGCCACCCTCGGGGAACCGGAGCGCGTTCTTCACGCTGTAGCGGATCTGAACCGTGCGCGTGGCATCGGAGGCGTCCGGCACCCAGATCTTGATCTTCTTGTACTGCCTCTCCCGGCTCTCCTCGTAGCGAAGCTGGTGGCCCGAGCCGTCCGTCACCTCCTCGACCTCAAGATCGAGCGCGTAGGTGAAGTGCTGCGCATCGCGGTAGCGGATCGGTATGGTGCGGAAGATGCCGTTGTAGGAGCCCGTAAAGCGGGGACGAATCGTCTCGGTCACGTCAATGCGCCCGTTCCGGTGCACCCGCGCCTGGACGTGGAAGCTCTCGATGACCCATTCGCGGGCCACCGCCCAGGGTGGCGCTTCGGCGCCGCCGGTCGTGTGCGGTGCATGCGGCGCCGCGAGCGCGGCAGCGCCGGCGAACGCGAGTGCCCCGATGGAGAGACCAAGCACAGCAGGCCCTCGCCCGCGGCATGCCGCGGGCTCCAGGCGGGGCAGCGAACGACCCCTAGCCGGCCGTCCCGAAATCGACTTTCGGCGCCTCACGTTCTCGTTCATCCTCGAGGCCGAAGAACTGGCGGGGCTGGAATCCGAACATGCCGGCCACGAGGTTGGACGGCACGGTTTGGATCTTCGTGTTGTAGTCACGAACGACGGCGTTGTAGTAGCGGCGGGCGCTCTGGACGGCGTCCTCGATCTCGTTCAAGGAGCCCTGCAGCTCGGTGAAGCTTTCCACCGCCCGGAGCTGCGGGTACGCCTCCGCCAGGGCGAAGAGCTGCCGGAGGGCTCCCGTCAGCACGTTCTCCGCCTGGGCTTTCTCCTCTGGACCCTGTACGGCCATCGCGCGGTTACGGGCTTCGATCACCGCCTCGAGCGTGTCCTTCTCGTGGCTCGCGTAGCCCTTGACCGTTTCCACGAGGTTGGGGATGAGGTCGTACCGCCGTTTGAGTTGAACGTCGATGTCCGCCCAGGAGTTGTCGACGCGCACGCGAAGCCTTACGAGACCGTTGTACATGCCGATGAAGGCCACGATCAAGACGACCAGGATCAACAGGACGATCCACATGGTCAGCTCTCCTTGCTGGGGAACCCTCCGGCGCGCCGCCATGTTCGCGCCGACGGCGCACTATAGGCAGCGAACAGCGAGGCTGCCAGCGGCCGCGACCGGGCGGTCACTCTCGCGGATCGCGCCGTACCGGCGGCGAGCGCCGGGGTCAGGCGACAAGCTCGAAAGCGGTGCGGACAGTCGCGGCGTGGATGGAGATCGTGTCGTCCGTGTGGAGGGCATAGCCGCCGGCGAGCACGATGGCGACGGACACTCCCAAATCACGGAGCGTTTCGAGAACGAACGAGTCCCGCTCCGCCAGACCCTCCAGGGTCAGGTCGAGTCCGCCCAGCTGATCCTCCCGATAGGGGTCGGCCCCCGCGAGGTAGAAGGCCAGCTCCGGCCGATGCCTTTCGAGCAGGGTCGGCAGGTTGCGGCGGAGCAGCTCGAGGTACTCTTGGTCACCAGTCCCGTCCCGAAGCCCGATATCCACGTCGCTCGGCGGCTTCTCCAGCGGATAGTTCCACTTCTGATGCATGGAGAAGGTGGCCGTCCGGTCGTCGTCGGCGAAGATGGCTGCGGTACCGTTTCCCTGGTGCACATCGAGGTCAACGACGACGGCGCGGCGCACCTCTCCAGCCGCCTGGATCGCCCGGATCGCCACGGCCACGTCGTTGATCAAGCAAAAGCCCTCGCCGTGATCGGGGAAGGCATGGTGGAATCCTCCGCCGAGATGGACCCCCACTCCGGCTTCCAGAGCGAGACGACCGGCCAGAATGGATCCGCCCGCGCAAAGACGCGAGGCAGCGGCGAGCTCGGGCGAGAACGGGACCTCGAGCTGGATGATCTCCGCTATCGAAAGGTCGCCGCGCTCGATCTTTCGCAGGTACTCCGGCGAATGAACGAGCAACAGCTCGTCGTCCGACGCGGGCTGCGGCCGGATCAGGTCGTCCTCCGAGATCACCTCCTCGGCGAGCAGTCGGTCTCGGATCAGCCGGTACTTCAGGGTGGGGAAGACGTGCGGGCCAATCTCAATCTCGTAGGATGGATCGAAGACGACGCGCGGTCGGCTCATGGCCCCGTGATCAGGATCGATCGATCCGCGGCAGGGACCGGCTGACGCGGCGTCCCAGCGCGCGGCCCGCGAAGCGGACGCGGTCCGCCCAAGGGAGACGACCGAAGGCCGTTCGCACGACACCCCTGGTAAAGTACGTCTTTTCCGAGTAGTCGATCGCCACCTCGACCATCGCCGGTCGCCCCGCTTCGAGGGTCGAAGCCGACCAATCGACGGCTTCTTCGACATCGGCGTTCGATCCGAGGCGTCGGTATTCGATCCCCACGGCCCTCGCCAGGGCGCAGAGATCGTAGTCCGGAAGCATGCTGCTGGTGCGGCGGCTCAGGGCGATGTCCTGAAATTGCGAGATCTGGGCGAGCTCCCGGTCGCGCAGGACGAAAACGGCGGTGGCCGCGCCTTCCCGGGCGGCCGTCAGGAGCTCGAGACCGGTCATCAGGAACGCGCCATCCCCCGGTAGGCAGACTACCGGCACACCGGGACGGGCGAGGGCCGCGCCGATCGAGGCAGGCACCGCGTATCCCATGCACGAGTAGTCGACGGGTGCCAGGAATCGGCCCGGTGCCTCGAGGCGTAGCCACTCCATGGCGAGGAAGGTCCCGTTTCCGCTGTCCGTGACGTACACCGTTTCTGCCGGATAGCGGGCCTGGAGGGCGGGGAAGAGGCTCGAGGGGGAGACGCCCGACTCTCCCGTTGCACCGTTCGCGGCTGCCAGCTCGGCATGCCCGTCCGCGATACGGGCGCGCAGTTCCTCATCTTCGCCTCTCCGTCTGAGCTCGGCGATAAGAGCCCTCACCACGTCACCGGCATCCCCGACGATCTTGACGGCCGCCTCGAAGTTGCGGCCCGGAACATCCGGATCGATGTCGACGTGGACCAGGGCGCCGGGCGGCTGAAGCCCATAGCTCCCGGTGCCCACCTCGGAGAAGCGACACCCAATGGCCAGCGTGGCGTCACAGCTCTCGGCCACACGTCGGGCGAACGGCGGTGCCGCAGCGCCGAACCCGGGCCAGAGGAAGAGCGGGTGGGTCTCGGGGAAGACTCCCTTTCCCTGAATCGTCGTCGCCACCGGAGCTTCCAGCCGCTCCGCCAGCTCTACGAGCGCCTCGGCGGCACCGGCCGCGCCGAAGCCCACATAGAGAAGGGGTCGAGCCGCTCCCTCGAGCGTCTCGAGGGCATGCAGGACGGCATCCCTTTCGAGCGTTGCACGGTCCTCGTGTCCTCCATCCGCGGCCTTCTGATCGACCGAGTCCTGCCTCAGGTAGTGGTCTGCCGGCACCTCTACCATGACGGGTCCCGGGACGCCCGAGCGCGCCATCGCACAGCCGCGGCGTACCGTCCGATAGACCTCGTCGCGGCGGCTGACGCGAAGGGCTTGCTTCACAACCGGCCTGGCGATGGCCATCTGGTCGACCTCGTGCAGCTGGTAGACGCGGTCGCTCTCGAGCCGGATGCCGCAGGCGAGCACGAGCATCGGTACGTTGTCGAGATAGGCTTCGGCGATCCCAGAGAGGGCGTGGGTGAGGCCGGCTCCGGGCACGACGTTGACGCACGCCATCCGGCCAGAGGCTCGCCAGTGGCCATCCGCCATGAAGGACGCCGACTGCTCGTCCGTCACGAGCACCGGGCGGACACGTTCCGAGGCCGCGAGGGCGTCGTAGAGCTCGATGTTGTGGGTGCCGGGGATGCCGAAGGCGTGAGCGATGCCCTCGTCTTCGAGCGCCCGCACGACCGCCAACGCCGCGGTGAGCCTCATCGAGCTACGTCCTCTCGGATCGCCTCGGCCACCCGGTCGGCCAGCGCCATGATCGTCAGATACGGGTTGATCTGGAGCGAGTCGGGGAAGAGACTCGAGTCTGCCACCCGAAGCCACGGGTGATCGTGCACGCGTCCCCACGAGTCGGTTACCGAATCGGAGACGGAGCTCCCCATGCCGCAGCCGCCCATCAGGTGTGCGGCCGAGACCGGCACCGTGCCGGCGAGGAAATGCTCGGGCCGGATTCGCGCATCGATCTCACCCGTCTCGGTCGCCCAAAGCTCCGGCGGGCTGGCCAGCGGGACGTGCACGCGCGCCGCCCCCGCTCCGAAGAAGATCCTCGCCGAGGCACGTGTGCCCGCAGCGAGCGCCCGTACTACGTCATCCGTAAACCGATAGTGCACGACGGGTCGTCCTCGAGCGTCCACCGCGACCCGGTTTCCGGGCGTGGCCCGGTCGCAGGCCAGCACGAGGATCATCTGCAGACGGGGAAAGGCGCGGAGGAAGCTCTCGTTCGTCGCGCCGAAGCCGACCAGGCTCTTGGCGGTCACGAAAGGAAAGTACATGCAGGTCTCCAGCACATAGTCTTCCTCGGCCGCACGGTCGACGTAGTAGCTCTTCGGGTGGCCGACATCGTTGGTGATCTCGCGCGAGTGCTCTCCTACGAGGATGAGAGCGGGGTGGCAGGTGAAGCCCTCTCCCAGCCGAGGCAGCCGCTTGGCGAAGCCCGAGCGCAGAAGGAGCGCAGGAGAGCCGACCGCTCCTCCGGCAACGACGACCGCGCTCGCCCGAACGTGGTACTCGCCGGGCTCCCACTCCGAAGGCCTTCCTTTCCCCCCTGCCGGCGCGGCGGACACGCGGAGGAACACCGACTTCTCCCCGATACGCGTCGCTTCGGCGCGGGACACGACTTCGACGCCGCGTCGTTCTGCCGCCGGCAACTGCACGCGATCCGTCCCCTGCTTGGCCCCATTGGGGCAGCCCAGGTTGCAGAGGCTGGATCCGCGGCAGCCCTTTACGTTGACCGGAAACTGCCGTGCCTCGAAACCGGCCTGCTCGCATCCCTCCGCGAACAGGGCGTTGTTCTCGTTGATCTCGAACGGATCCAGCAAGTGTACGTGGTTCTGTTCCGCGAACTGACGGCAGCGCTCCGCCAGGTCGGCGTGCGAGAGCCCCGCGACCCCCCAGCTTTCGATGACCCGCGGCCGGGGGATGAGCGAGGTGCCGGTGTAGACCGCCGTCGATCCCCCGTAGACTTGGCCGAAAGCGAGCGTCATCGTTCCGTCGGCCGTGAGAAAACCGCCCGAGTCGGCGTAGAGGACTTCCGCCATCTCGATCTCTTCGCCGGTGTACTCGTTGTCGGCCAATCTCGGTCCCTGCTCGAGCACCAGGACGCGGCGTCCCTGCTCGGCGAGCGGCGCGAGCCCGAGAGCGACCGTTCCCCCGCCGGCTCCAGAGCCGATGATCACGACGTCGTACTCACGCTCGATCACGGGCCGCCTCCGACCCCGTGGCCCGACTCGTTCGGGGGTTCGCTCGATTCGTTCGGGAGGTCCCCCATCAGCGCGGCCCAACCCCCCGGTTCGGCGCGGTAACCGATGCTGCGGCGAATCTCGGGCCGGCCGTAGTAGCCGAGAAAGACAAGCGTCCGAAGTCCCCAGAAACCGCGGCGCAGAAGCAGCGTCGACGAGCGCTGCATTCGGTCGAGGATCTGGGCCCTGTGAGCGGCGTCCAGGTTGCTGAACCGTCGCCTGTGGCGGAGCAACGGGCCCCACTCCAGAGCCAGGATGAGGAGGCGAAGCTGTCGTCTGAGGCGCGGAGAGCGCATGCGGAGCGCCGCCTCGATCCGCCCTTCGACATCCAGCCATCCCTCCGCATCCAGTCGGGCGGCGCCCGGGACGATCGTGACGGCGAGCGCGCGAAACGCGCGGCGCCCGGAGGGAAGCCGTGGGGCCAGCGGAGGTGAGGTCACGTCGCGAACGATAGAGATCTGCTGGAGGGGGGAGCAAGCCGACCCCCCGGGTGGTAGGATCGGTGCAGGACCGAGGGGCAAGCTGATCCGAGTGGGACAGGGAGGAGCGAATGGAAGCGCCGCTTTTTCAGGTCGACGCGTTCACCGACCGGCTCTTCGCAGGCAACCCGGCCGCGGTGTGTCTCCTTCCGCGGTGGCCGGATGCCGGGGCGATGCAGGCGATCGCCTCCGAGAACAACCTCTCCGAGACGGCGTTCCTAGTCGGAGCCGGCTCCGATTACGAACTCCGCTGGTTCACCCCGGTCTCCGAAGTGGATCTGTGCGGCCACGCCACGCTCGCGTCCGCCTTCGTGCTGTTCGAGCACTTCGGCGTTGGCGACGCCGTGACGTTCAACACCCGGAAGGGCAAGCTCTCCGTCCGGCAGGATGATGAAGGGCTCCTGCAGATGGATTTCCCGGCGCTCCCGGCAAAGGCCTGCGATGCGCCCGAGCGAATGCTGCAGGCGCTGGGCGGGTCACCCAGCGAGGTCTTGCTGGCGGACGACTATCTGGTCCGCTATTCGGAAGAGCGGCAGGTGCGCGATGTGGCCCCGGATTTCGCCGCGCTCAGTGGCCTCGGGGCCCGCGGCGTCATCGTCACGGCGCCCGGCGACTCCGTGGACTTCGTCTCCCGCTTCTTCGCGCCCGACTTCGGCGTGCCGGAGGACCCGGTCACGGGTTCGGCTCACTGCACACTTACGCCTTACTGGGCGGAGCACCTCGGCAAGAGTCGTCTGCGCGCGCGTCAGATCTCCCGCAGGAGTGGGGAGCTTTGGTGCGTGCTCAGAGGAGACCGGGTGGAGATCTCGGGACACGCCGTTCTCTATCTCTCGGGCTCGATCCGCTTCTGAGCGACGGGCCCTGCACCCCAACTGCTTAGCCCTGACAAGGCTCGACGGCCGTCAGCCCAGAACGCCCACGAAGCTCGATGGGTCCACCTGATAGCCGGGGAAGACTCGTTCGAGCCTTGCGGCGCCCAGGTGCCCGCTCACGACTTCCGCGAACACGTCCCTGAAGTCAGTGGTGATCGCCAGGTCACGTCCCTCGTACAGCTCCTCGCGTTCCAGGCCCGGCCAGCTCCCGAGCACGCGGCCGCCCGCGGTCGCTCCCCCGAGGATCAGCATGCAGTTGCCGTGGCCGTGGTCCGTTCCGCCCGAGCCGTTCTCTGCCGCAGTGCGGCCGAACTCGGACATCGTGACCACGACGACATCCTCGATCCGATCCCCCAGATCGTCATGAAACGCCCGGATGCCGGAACCGAGCTCGGCCAGGCGGTTGGCCAACTGTCCATGGGCGCCGCCCTGGGCCAGGTGCGTGTCCCAGCCGCCGAGATCCGTGAATGCCACCTCAAGTCCCACGTCGGCCTTGATCAGCTGGGCGATCTGCTGCAGGGAGCGGCCGAAGGCGCCGCGGGGGTAGTCGACGCCGGCTCTCGGACGATACTGGAGCGGCTCGGTTCGACGGATGAGCTCGATCGCTTCGAAGGAGTCGCCGGCCGCGCCGGCGATGAGGTCGTCCTCCTCGCTCCTGTACATCCGCTCGAACACTGATTCGAGTTCCGGGCTGCGGCCGCCGGCGATCCCGAAGCGCTCCAGGTCCGCGATCGCGACTGTCGGATACGAACCCCGAAGCGCCTGCGGCATCTCCGCCCCCATCGCCACGCCCCGCAAGGGGGACGACTCGGCCATGCTCACCTGACCGCTGGCGTGATCCGCGATGTGCGCGGCCCCGTCGGCCAGCGTCCGCCCCGCGCACGCGCAGACGTTCTCCGCCAACAGACGGTTCATCCACCCGTCGCGCGTCGACCTGACTCCCGGCGTTCCCGATTCCATGAAGTCCTGCGCGTCGAAGTGCGAGCGCGTCGGATGGGGCGAGCCGGAGGCGTGGAGGATCGCCAGCTCACCCTCCCGATAGAAATCGTGAAGCCTACTAAGAGACGGATGGAGCCCGAAGAACCCGTCCAGGTCGATCGCCGACGCACCGTCGCCCCGGGATGGCTGCGGCACGGCGATCGAGCGGCGAAGGCGGTAGTAGGCCTTCTCCGCGAACGGCACGACCATGTTCAACCCATCCACCGCGCCGCGCTGGAAGATGAAGACGACCGTCTTCCGGCGGCCGATGGATCGGGTCTCGGCCAGCAAAGTTCGGGTGAGAAAAGCGGGGGGCAGACCGAGAGCCACCAGGCCCACCGCCCCCTGCTTGAGAAAGATCCGTCGTTTGATCGGGCGCATCACATCCCCCTTACGGCATTCCTACCCAGCATGGCGTCTCCGTCGCTCATCGGTGCTGGAACTCGGGCGATCCGAGCACGAGACCGAGGGCGAGCTCGTTCGGGCCGGCTCCACGCCGCAGCTCGGCCAACTCCCCCTCCAGCCCCGCGAAAGTTCCGGATCCCTCCGATCGCCATCGCCAGGCCCAAGTTCATGCGCTGCAAGAGTGCCGCCCCGCTCGCCCATTCCTCGGACCTCGCCGGATAGCCGGTCGGCGGCGACGCCATGTACGGTATCTGGTCGAGGGCCCGCAGCTGTTCCGCCAATCCTCGCGAAGGCCCGAACTCGGCGCCCGTCACCCTGAGCGCGCTGGCGACGAGCTCGAACGGGGTCTTGAGCTTCGTGCCCATGTTCGCCGGATCGTAAAAGCGCTCGGACGTGAACAGGACCCTGGTGACCTCGCGCAGGTCGCCGCGCGTCTCGAGGAAGACCGCGGCCAGCTCATCCACGAGCGCCGGCGGCGGGTCGTCCGAGACGAAGGCCTGCGCCAGCTTGGTCGCGATGTGCCTGGCGGTCGACGGGTGCACGGCCAGCATCCGGAGCACATCGAGCCCGTCCTCGATTCCTCTTCCAGCGGGAAGCGAGCGTCCCATGACTGTCTTCTCGCCGGCGTCGTGCCACTCGGCCCGGAAGACGAACTCACCGGCCGTCGCGCTCGCGTCCGAGTCCCGTCCGCCGGTGCGATTCCTGCCGCCGCGAACCCGCCGATCCATGCCGCCACCGCGGCCAGGTAGCTGCATGGTCCAGCCCGTGAAGGCGCGCGCCACCTCGACGACGTCCTCCTGCGTGTATCCGCCGTCGACGCCCAGCGTGTGCAGCTCCAGAAGCTCCCGGGCGTAGTTCTCGTTGAGGCCCCGTTCTCGGCCGGCCTGCCGCTTCAGGGCCTCATCGATTCGGGCGATCTGTTCGGCAGGCACGCCGCGCATCCTCAGCACGACCTCGCGCTCCCGCGCCGACATGCTCCGGAAGCGGGATCGGGCCCTCTGCTGCCTGGCCCCTCGCGGGTTCATCGAATCCGACACCTGGCTCTGCCAATTGTCCAGGTACACGAGCATCGCGGGGTGTGAGGCGGTGGCGATGAGCATGTCCTCGAACTCGCCGAAAACGTGGGGCCGTATCGCCTCGCGCTCGTAGTCGCCGATGAGCCAGCGATCCGGCCCCTTGGCGAAGAAGACGTTGAAGTGATTGAACCAAAAGTCGGTCATCACCTCCTCGAGCTGACGTTCCGAGGCCACCGCTCGCACCAGCTTGGCGCCGGCGAGATCGAAGAGGATCCGGTTCGGGCTCTGGATGCCGAGCTCTCGCCGCCTGCGCCGCATCTCGTCACGGGAGACGGAATCGGGGTTGCCGAGGCGCGCCCGGACGATCTGGGGAGGCGGGTAGGCCGCGTAGAGCTCCGAGACCGTCATCTCGGCGGCAGGGAAGGTGCCCACCCGC
>JARRMU010000050.1:0-14590 GCA_037385645.1 Gemmatimonadales bacterium | reverse complement strand
GATGCGGGATATCAAGCCGCGCGTGCACTTCGGGACGCACTGGGTCGACGATTCCGTCCTCGAGATCTTTCGGGAGGACATCGCGCGATTCCGCGTCATCCTCGGCCGCGACATCGAAGAGGATCCCCTGGAGGAGCTCGCCGCAGGTCGCGTGCCGCAGCTCAGAGCACTTCAGCTGCACAACAGCACCATCTGGCGCTGGAACCGACCCTGCTACGGGATAAGCGACGGGAAGCCTCACCTTCGCATCGAGAACCGGGTGCTCGGCTCGGGTCCGACTCTGCAGGACGAGATCGCCAACGCGGCGTTCTGGTTGGGTCTGGTCAGCGCGCTGGCCCATTCGGAGAGTGATGTGCGCCAGTCGATGGACTTCGACGACGCCCGTGGGAACTTCGTGGCCGCGGCCCGCCTCGGCCTCGACTCCCGTCTCTATTGGTGCGGCAAGGTCGAAACCCAGGGCGCCCGGCAGCTGATCACCGAGACGCTCCTTCCGCTCGCCCGAGAGGGCCTCGAGGCCGGGAAGCTAGACCAGGCGGAGATCGAACACTATCTGGGCATCATCGCGGAGCGGGTCGAGTCGAAGCAGACGCCCTCGGCGTGGCTCCTGCGCTCCTTCGCGCGCATGAAGGATCGCGGCAGCTTGTTGGAGCGCCTGACCGCCCTCACGGCTGCGCTGCACGAGCGGGAGCGAACGGGCGAGCCCGTGCATCGCTGGACGTTGGCCGAGTTCGAGGAAGCCGGGGACTGGACGCCGAACTACCGTCGCGTCGAACAGTACATGACCACCGACCTGATCACGGTCGGAGTCAACGAGCCGATCGAGCTCGTCGCCCGCCTCATGGACTGGCACAACATTCACCACATCCCCGTGGAAGACGAGCAGCACATCCTGCTCGGTCTGATGTCCCATCGCTCGCTCCTCCGCCACATGGCCTCGCGGGAGCACACGAAGGCGGATGCGCCGACTCCCGTCAGCGAGATCATGCAGCGCAACCTGATCACGATCCGGCCGGACACACCGACGCTGGAGGCGATCGAGCTGATGAAGGCGAAACGGGTCGGCTGCCTGCCGGTGACGTTCGAGCGGAGGTTGGTCGGGGTCGTCACGGAACACGACTTCCTGCGGGTAGCCAGCACGCTGCTTGAGCAACGCCTGCGGGAAGATGAGCAGGCGTAGGCCTCTGTCCCGAGGGCGGTCGGGCTAGGAACTCCGGCGACCGATCCGCGGCAGGATGACCCCGACCGCGGCGGCGAGGGCAGCGATCCACCCCACCACATCGCCCACACGCGCGAACAGGGTAAGCCCGTCCGTGGTCAGCAGATCGGCCGTGAAGATCGAGGGCGTGAAGAGTTCGGTGGCGCCCTGCACCCGGCCGAGAGGATCCACGGTCTCGGAGATGCCCGTGTTGCCTGCGCGGGCGATCCCGATGCGATTCTCGATCGCACGTAGTACGAGATGAGAGGGGTGCTGCCAAAGCGCACTGCTGCGGCTCCACGGCGGCCACTCCCGTCCGAACCAGGCATCGTTGGTGATGTTGACGAGGAAGTCGGCGCCCTGCAGACGGTAGTCTCGGCTGAGGCCGGAGAAGATGGACTCGTAGCAGATCAACACACCGAGGCGGCTCCCGTCGAGCGCCACGACGTCCGGGTTCCTGCCCACCGAGAACCCGCCGAAATACTCGGCCCACGTGAACCAGGCCGGGTCGAGGAAAGGAACCCGCTCTACAACCGGGACGAGATACTGCTTGTCGTAGCGCGCTCGGCGCGCCCCTCGCTCGTCGATAAGGAACGCCGAGTTGTAATAGTCCCATTCCTCCTGGCTTCGGTTCTCGATCCCGATCGAGCCGAACAGCACCGGGGCGTCCGTGGACCGGGCCAAACGTGTGACCCACTGGTAGATGTCGGGCCGTCCCATGAACTTTTGCGCCAGGATCGGATCGATGGGCCGCGGGATCACCGTCTCGGGGAGGATCAGAAGATCCACGTCCTGCGCGGGCTCGTGGCCGGCCAGCAGGTGCTCGATCGAGCTGCGTGCACTGTCGAACGCCGCCACCGGGTCCTCCAGCTTGAGCTGCTCGGGGACGTTCGGCTGCACCACGGTTACCGTGGCGATCGGTCGCATCTCCAGGGTCTGCCATCGCCAGAGGGAGTAGCTCACTGGCACGGTAACGCCAAGGATCCAACCTCCGAGAGCCAGCCATGCCCGACCACGATGGCCTTGCCGCCACGCCACGAAGGCAGCGGCCAGGAGGCCGCTCAGCAGGGCCAGCCAGAAGCTGAGACCGCGAGCTCCGACCAGATCGGCGGCTCCGATCAGGCTCGGGAAGCCGGTGAGCGTGTATCCGAGCTCCTGCCACGGGAAGGAGATCGGACCGAGATGCGCCCGGAACCACTCCGCCGCGGTCCAGAAGACGGGTAGCGAAATCCACACCGGCCAGCCGAGCCGGCGCCGGACGTGGTGCATCCCGGTTGTCGCGACGGCCAGGAAAAGGCACAACAGCCCCACGGCAACGACGAACGCGAGCACCGCCAGCAGGGAGTAGAAGATCAGAGCCGTGGCCAGCCAGTAGAGCAGGATCGTGTAGTAGACGATCCCGAGCCAGAGGCCGCCCCGGAACGCGAGCACGCGGCCCTCATCCCCTTCCGGCAGCCGAGCGAGCCAGATCCCGAAGGGCACAAGGCCCAGGAAAGAGGGGAGGAGGAAATGAAACGGCGGGTGCGCGAGGCCTAGGACGAGGCCGCTGAGTGCGACCCAACCGACCCCCGGCGGCGGAGCCAGGTTAGGCAGTAACCTCACGCCCCTCGCGCGCCGATCGATAGCACGCCTCCAGCGCCCGCATCAGCGACACCTGATCGACCTGCACTTCCATCGGCATCTCTCCACGCACGATGCGCAGGAACTCTGCCCATTCCTGCCGATACGAAGACGTGTAGAGCCCGGACTCATCGACGTCCAGGGGAGGGGTCACGTCGGAGAGCCCCGCCTCCATCTCCGTGCGGACGCCAAAGGGTGACGTACCGGCGGAGCCGAGCGTGCCCAGAACACGCAGCTCATGTCGATCCCTGTCGTCGCGGAGCTCCCAGCTCACCTCGAGCTGAAGAGCCGTTCCGCCGGCCAGCGCGAAGAAGGCGACCGCCGTGTCGTCAACCCCCGCCGTGGGATGCACGCTCGCGCTCACACGCTCGATGTTCGGGTAGCCGAGCAGCCAGAGAGCCACGTCCAAGGCCTGCACGCCCAGATCCATCAGCACGCCGCCGCCAGCGCTCTCGGGATCGAGCTTCCATCCCCGCCGGGGCCGGCGATCGATGCGGGTGAGCCAAACCGACCGGATCAGGATGACATCCCCCAGCTCGCCGCTCGCCACGAACTGGCGAATGGCTCTCACATCCAGGCGGTAGCGTTGGTTCATCGCCACCATCAGCTGCAGCCCCGAAGCCTCGGCGGCTCTTGTCAGCTCCTGCGTGACCTTACTCGTCGGCGCGAGCGGGCGCTCGCACAGGACGTGCTTCCCTCTCGAGAGGGCATCCCGCACCACCGCCGCATGCGTGTCGTTCGGCGTGGACACGAGCACCGCGTCCAGGGGTGTGTCCTCAGGCAGCTCGGCTAGAGAGCGAGCCGTCACCGGCACGTTGAAGCGCTCCGCGATCGTGGAAGCCTTCTGCTGTTGGGTATCGATGAGCGCGGTCACCTTCACGTCCGGCAGCCGCTTGAGGATCGGGAGGTGAACGATCTGCGCCACGCCGCCCGCTCCGATGACTCCTATGCTGACATCCCGCGCCACCGGTGTGCCTCCTTGTGATTCATTGGCTTCCCGCTCAGTAGAGCCTTTGAAAGGCCACATCCTGGTAATAGGCGGCGAGGATCTCCCGATAGCCCTGACCTGCCCTCGCCCGGCCGATCGCTCCCCATTGGCACATCCCGATGCCGTGCCCGTACCCTCGTCCCTCGACGACGATCTCCCCGTCTGCCAGTCGACCCTGTCGGACCACGAAATCGGTTGAGCCGAGGATGCGCCCCTCGCTCGGCTGCAGCACCCAACGGATCTCGTTCTTCCTGATCACGTAGCGCCCTCCCGAGGCCTCCACTTCCAGCTGATCCACGCGATCGGCTTCCGTTCGGCTGAGGACCCGGATGCCGAGGATGCGGCCGAGAGATGACGGCGAGACGCCGAGCCGAGACGCCAGCTCGGCACGAACGAATCCGTTCATCTCGTCCGCGGTCCAGCTCTCACGCCAGCGGTAGCGCGGCGAGATCGCGCAAAAGTCCTCACCTCCCCCGGCATCTCGCACCGACCGGAGATAGGGGAGGTTAGGCTCTCCCCACACCTCCTCGCGAGTTGCCGTCCGTCCTCCGCACGTGGAGTGGTAGAAAGCGGATACCGGCTGGCCGTCGAAGACGAGGATCTCGCCTCTCGTCTCGTTGATCGCCCGCTCCACATCACTCCTCTCCGCCTCGAGGCCTCCGTAGACCTGGTCTTCGACCGTAGCGAACAGATCGAATCCCAACGAGTCGCGCCTCCCGAGCTGGGAGATCGTATACGTCCGGGCGGCTACCGCCTGCGCCCGCACGGCCGCGAACTCTTCCGGTGCGCGACGTCCGATCTCGGCAGGCACGACGCCGAGCAAATAGTCCTCAAGTCCCAAGCGATTGATGACGATCAGCCCTCGCGAGCGATGCGCGACGACCTCGGCCGCACCCCTGTAAGTCTTGCCGGCAATGACGACGTCGGCTCCATCCTCCAGCGGCTCTACGATGAAGCTCGGCGAGGCCTGGTCGACGTGGCCGGCGGGCTCCACCAGGGACGCTCCTCCCGCGCTCGGCTCGAAGCGGAGGATCTCTTCACCCGCCGACAACAGTTCCTCACCGCTGACGCCGTCGCGCACTCTCAGACCCGCCGTAGACATGATCACGGCCGAGGGTGTTCCGACCTCGATCCCGACACGAATCAGCGGCTCGGAAGTGATGAGCTCGTCGATACGCGTTGCGGCGGAGGCTCCGGCCGGCTGCCGAGCGGCACGCGGGTCGACCGGCGGCGGCCGCGCGCGTCGAGGCTCGGCCCGGGAAGGCTCTTGCGGAGCCGGCGGATCCGGAGGCGGACTCCCGGCACAGGACCAGCCGAGCAGCGCGATCCCGGTCATCGCGAACCGGACGGCTCTGGGCCCGGCGGTCGCTAGCCCGACGGGTGACGAAGCGGCGGCCGGCCACCTCGCTCCGGCCGAGTCAGCCCGCCCGCGCCGCATCCATGGACTCGCCGACTGCGCTCAGCGTCATCTCGATGTGCTCGCGTCGATGCGCTGTAGACATGAAGCCGGCCTCAAACGGGGATGGAGCGAAGAACACGCCCCGCCTCAGGCACTCGCGAAAGTAGGCGGAAAAGAACGCAGCGTCCGTCTGCTTGGCGCCGTCATAGTCCGTGACCGGTCCTTCCGTAAAAAACACTCCCCACATCGAGCCCACATGGGCGCTGGAGACCGGCAGCCCGCGCTTCGTGGCCGCTCGTACGATCCCATCGACCAGCTCACGGGTCAGACGCTCCAACCGTTCGTAGGGCTGGTCGCGCTTCAGCAGACGAAGCTGCGCGAGCCCGGCGGCCATACCCAACGGATTACCGCTGAGAGTGCCCGCCTGGTAGACGGGCCCCGGGGGCGCCACCTGCTCCATGATCTCCCGCTTGCCGCCAAAGGCGGCGACCGGCAACCCTCCGCCCAGAACCTTGCCCAACGTCGTGAGATCGGGGTCGATCCCGTAACGCTCCTGCGCGCCGCCCTGGGCGACCCTGAATCCGGTCATCACCTCATCGAAGACGAGGAGAGAGCCCCGGGCCCGAGTTAGCTCCCGCAGGCCGGAGAGGAAGCCGTCCGAGGGCTCGATCAGGCCCGCGTTGCCCATGACCGGCTCGACGATCACCGCGGCGATCTCGCCCGGGAAGCGCTCGAAGACGGACCCGACGGCCTCGAGATCGTTGAAGGGAACGGAGCTCGTGAGCGCTGAGATCTCGCCCGGAACGCCCGGTGAGTCGGGAAGCCCGAGCGTGGCCACCCCCGAGCCGGCCTGGACGAGAAAGGAGTCGGCGTGGCCGTGGTAGCAGCCGTCGAACTTCAGGATTCGATCGCGGCCCGTCGCCCCTCGGGCCAATCGGACGGCGGACATCGTCGCTTCCGTACCGCTGCTGACGAAGCGTACCATCTCCACCGAGGGTACGAGCTCGACGACCAGCTCGGCCAACTCCAGCTCTGCCGGCGCGGGCGTTCCGAAGGTGAGCCCCGAGCGAGCGGCGCGCTGAACGGCCTCGACGACTTCCGGATGAGCATGGCCGAGGATAAGCGGACCCCAGGACAGGACGTAGTCGACGTAACGACGGCCGGAAACGTCGTACAGGAACGCTCCCTCGCCGTGATCCGAGAAGAAAGGCTCCCCGCCAACCGAGCGAAAGGAGCGGACGGGCGAGCTGACGCCGCCGGGCAACACCCGTCGGGCACGCTCCCACAGGCCGGAGTCGGCTATCGTCCCCACGCCGTGTCGAGCCCGAGAGCCGCGACCGGGAGACGCCGGCGGCCGGGGCGGCCGTTCGCCCGGCCTGCCTGTTCTGGCGCGCTTCGAAGGACTCTCAGGACCCGAGCCGAAAGGTCGAAGTCGTGCGCATCCGTCACGACCACCTCGACGATCTGACCTCGTTGCAGAGGCTCGGCCGACCTGAGGCGTACCACCCCGTCCACGTCCGCCGCCTGACCGGCGATCCGACCGACCGCTTCGCCTGCGACGGCGGTCGGCTCGTCTACGATCGCCGTCCGCTCCTTGCCGACCTCGCCAGCCATCAGCTCGGCCGAGATCGCCCGCTGCACCTCCAGCAGCTCCTCGAGCCGCGCGCGAGCCAGGCTCTCGGGGACGCTAAAGTCCCCCATCGTCGCTGCCCGCGTGCCCTCCTGCGGAGAAAAGGCGAAGGCGCCAAGCCGCTCGAACCGGATCTCCTCCAGGAAATCGAGCAGGGCCCGAAAGTCATCATCCGTTTCGCCGGGAAAGCCGACGAGCACGGTGGTGCGGAGAGTCAGTTCCGGCACGGCGTCGCGCAGCCACGCGATCTTCCGCCTCAGCGACTCCTGCCGCTCGGGTCGCCGCATGCGCTCCAACACCGAGTCGCTAGCATGCTGGATCGGCATGTCGATGTAAGGGAGGATTCTCGGCTCGGACGCCATGAGCCGTATCAGCGTCTCGCGCAGGCCGGCCGAGTAGATGTACAGCAGACGGATCCACGGAATCTCGGTCGCTTCGACCAGCCGCGAGATCAGCGTCGAGACATCGGTTCCGTCCCGGTACTCGCGGCCGTAGTGTGCGAGATCCTGGGCGACCAGGTTCAGCTCTACGGTTCCCTGAGCTTCCAGCTGACGTGCCTCGGCGACAAGTCGCTCCGTCTCGAACGAGCGATGCCGACCCCTCCATAGAGGAATCGCGCAGAACGCGCATCCGTGATCGCACCCCTCGCTGACCTTCAGGTAGCGCACGTGAGGGTTGTCCGCGAGCGGAAGGCGCTCGCCGGGGTGAGCGGATGGGGAGGTGAGAAAGCCGTGCCGCTGAAGGGTGGGCGCCAGGCGGTCGAGGTCGCGCAAGCCGAGGAAGAGGTCCACCTCGGGAAGCTCGGCCGCAAGCTCTTCTCGGTGCCTCTCGACCAGACAGCCTACAGCCACCAAGGCCTTGCAGGCCCCATCCTGCTTGAGTCTCGACGCCTCCAGAATCGCCTCGATCGACTCCTGCTTGGCGGCGTCGATGAACCCGCAGGTGTTGATCAGCACGATCTCGGCTTCGTCGAGATCTCGCGCCGTCTCGGCTCCGCAGGCCTCGAGAGCGGCAAGGATTCGCTCGGAGTCGACGGTGTTCTTGTCGCAGCCCAGGCTGACCAGGCCGAGCTTCATCCCTGGAAGACATCCACGTTCGGGGGGGCATCGAACTGGAAATACCAGTCCGGAATCGGAGCATCTGGCTCCAACCTTCCCAATTCCACGGTGCGGACGGTCTCGTTCTCTTCGACGATCTCGAACTTCCTGACCAGGTAGTTCTCGGCATCCACCCAGACGCGCACCCGCCGGTAGGTAGGCCTCCCGGGGAGTAAGCTCGATGAGCAACGCCGGCCTGCCCGTCACCTCCTCTTCCAGGAGGTACTCCGCATCATAGATCGTCTTCGCGTCCTCGAAGATTCGTCCCTGGAGATCGACCATGTGTGCGCCGGTCGTTCTCGCCTCGATCGTGGAGCGGATGACCTGACCCGGATTCGTGGTCGGGTAGTAGAGCCAGATGTAGGTTCCGTCCGCGACGATGACGTCCCCGACCGGATCCTCGAACTCCATCTTGAATCGTCCTCGGCCCTTCTGATACCAGACGCCGGAGCCGGTCCTGGTGCGCTCAAGTAGCGGCACCTCGATCGTCTGCTTGAAGCGCGCCCGGAGGGAGCTCAGCTCGTTGTACGTGCTCTCGGCGCGGGCCAGGATCTCCCGCACGTCCGGAGCGACCTGACCCGAGCTGGCAAGCCCATCCGTCGTGGGGTAGGCCACGGCGAGCATCGCGACGGCGGCCAGGGCCGCAAGGACCACGCGTATCATGCGGCAGTCGGTCAAGGTGCTGTACTCCATACGCTTATGGGCCAGATTCATCCGCTGGTGTCCTGTGAGACTACACAAGCCGTGAGGGGCCGTTCCGGCTGCAGCGGCGGCGCAGCCGTTCAGGGCGTCCAGGATCCGGTCAGACCAGGCCTTCGCGCCGCTCGGTTCCCTCCAGGATCTCCTGGAGACCGTCCAGACCCACGAGAACCTCCCGCGGCCTCGAGCCGTCCGGCGGTCCGAGGATACCGGCGTGGTGAAGCTGGTCGACGATCCGCGCCGCGCGGCCGTAGCCGATCTTCAGGCGTCGCTGCAGCAGGCTCGTGGAGCCGGAGGCGTTCGTGACCACGATCTCCGCTGCCTGCCCGAAGAGCTCGTCCCAATCCTCCAGCACATCCTCCACCACGTCCACCCGGGACTCTTCGGCCTCCAGCTCGCGCACCCGCTCCAGGATGTCCTCTTCCTGCCGCGGCGCCTCCGGCGTCTCCTCGGCTTGCATCCGGTACCAGTCGACGAGACGCTCCGTGTCATCGCTCGTGACGTAGGCGCCCTGGATCCGGATAGGGTCCGCCTCCCCGGGCGGCAGGAACAGCATGTCGCCGTTGCCGAGAAGGCTCTCGGCTCCGTTCTGGTCCAGAATCGTGCGACTGTCCGTCTTCGAGGCCACGCGAAAAGCGATGCGGCTGGGGAAGTTGGCCTTGATCAAACCCGTAATCACGTTTACGGACGGCCTCTGCGTTGCGATCACCAGGTGAAGGCCAACCGCTCGAGCCTTCTGGGCCAGCATGGCCAGAGGACCCTCCACCTCCGCCTGCACGGTCATGATGAGATCCGCCAGCTCGTCGATGAGAAGGACGATGACGGGGAGCTCGCCCTCATCGTACGCCTTCAGGTAGCCCTCCGGCATCCGCATCTCGCGCCCGGCCGCCACTCGGCGATTGAACTCGTCGACGTTCCTGCACGAGTTGGCGGACAGCAGACCATATCTGCGGTTCATCTCGTACACGGCCCACTTCAGGATCGACGCTGCTTCGCTGTTCTCGACCACCACGGGATGCCGCAGGTGCGGAAGGTCGTTGTAGACGCTGAGCTCTACCATCTTCGGATCCACCATGAGAAGGCGCAGCTCGGCCGGCGTGAAGCGGTACACGAGGCTGGTGATGATCGAGTTGATGCAGATTGACTTGCCGGTCCCCGTCGCTCCCGCGATCAGCAGGTGGGGCATCCGAGCCAGGTCGGTAACGTACGGACGTCCGGCAAGGTCGTGGCCGAGAGCGATCGGCAGAGCCGAGCCGGTCCTCCGGTAGGCCGGTGCCTCGAGGACATCTCTCAACCAGACGATCTCAGGCTCGGGGTTCGGCACCTCCACTCCCACGGCTCCCTTACCGGGGATCGGCGCCACGATTCTCACGGAGGGTGCCTTGAGAGCCAGCGCCAGATCATCGGCCAGCGCCGAGATCTGCCCGACCTTCACGCCGGCCGCGGGCACGACCTCGAACTGAGTGACAACGGGACCCGTCGTCCAGCCCGATATCCTCCCCTCGACCCTGAAGGTGTGCAGCTTCTCCACGAGGATCGTGCCGAGAGCCTTGAGCTCCGATCGCTCCAGCCCCCCACCGCCGGTCGACGGCGCGGTGAGAATATCCAGCGGAGGCAGCTCCGTCTGCGAGAGGTCCGCTGCGTCTACGAGGCGGAGATCCTCGGACGACTCCAAGGCACCTGCCGGCAGGTCGGCTCCCTGTTCAGCGAGTGGCTCCCCGACCGGCCGATCCCGGTCCTCGTGCTCGGCCTCCCACGGCGTGTCGTCGGCCGGCCGTACGCTCCGGAAGCCGTCGATTGCCATCGCGATCCACGAGCCGATACGCCGGAGAGCTCGCCAGGCCCACAGGATCAGCCGCCTGAGGCCTGTCCAGGCGAAGCCGCCGATGCGCCCGATCATCCGGGCGACCGAGAGCTCGAGGGTCAGCACGGTCGCGATCAGCAGGACGGCGGCGACGATCAGCACCGACCCGAGGGTTCCGAAGCCGGAGAGGAGCAACGGGCCCACAGCGATTCCGAGCCAGCCGCCGGACTCCGAGTCGATCAGCCACGCGAGGGCCGGCAGGAAGACGAGCAGAACGACCGCGAACGCCGAGGCGCGCACGGCGACGGATCGCCGGATCACGCCGAACGAGTCCAGTCCCCAGACAAAAGCCGGGATCGCGACCAGGAATCCGAAGCCGCCGAAGGCGACCAGAAACCATGAATCCAGCAGGGCTCCCACCGGGCCGATGGGATTGCGTCCGGTCACCACGCGGGGCCACCCGAGCGCGAGTAGCAACAATACGCCAAGGGCGAAGAGGGCTACGCCAAGCGCCTCGTAGCGAGCCTGATTCTCGCTCTTCTTGGCCTTCGCCTTGGGCTTTGCCTTGGCCATCACGGGTCCTCGGCTAGCTCCTTTCGGACAGCGAGAATCCAGCCGCCTCCCATCGGGGAATCGATCGGCTCACGTCCAGCTCGGCACAGTACTCGAGATCCGCCTCCAGCCCGATCTCGACGAGCGCCCCTCCGGCGGCCGTCGTGGCGAGGAAGGCAGCCGAGGGCAACCCTATCTCCCCGGCCGTTGCGCGAGCCGACCGTGCGCCATCCGAGAGTCGGGCCTCGGGGACAGACTCCGCCAGTCCCTCGACGATCAATCCTGCGCAGAAGTGATCATCCAGACCCAAACGGCCCTGCTTGCCGGCACAGGCGATCAGGAGCCGGCTCGGATACTGACCCTCAGGCCCGCCGTGGAGCACCTCGGCAGCGCCCTCGACGAGCGCGGCGCGATTTCGAAAACAGCCGAGCCAGAGCTCGTCCGCGGTCTCGCACCGACTCACCATTCGGGTGCCGTTGCTCGTCGTGCATACGAGGATCTTGCCCGCCACCGCTGCGGGCTCGAACTCGAGCGGAGAGTTCCCGAGATCGAACCCGTCGATTCTCCGGCCACCTCGCTCCCCACACAACACTACGTCGTCCTCGCCGATCGAGCGTCGCAAATCGAGCGCGTCTTCGACGGACTCGACCGCGTGGGCCCGTCTGGCTCCGGCTTCGAGGCCAGCAAGCAGGGTGGTCGTAGCCCTGACCACGTCCACGACGACGACCAGCGAGCCCGAGAGGTCTTCACCCTCCAGCTCTCCCGGTGAGGTCAGGACGTCGACGCGCATGGTCGGTCGTACACCCGATGCTTCAGAGATGCTCGATGAAGTGTGTGTCGACGTTCCCCGCCTCGAACTCGGGGTGGCTGAGCACGGTCTGGAGGAAAGGGATCGTGGTGTGAATGCCCTCCACGATGAACTCCTCGAGCGCATGGTAGGCGCGGCTGAGCGCCTCCGGTCGGTCGTTGGCTCGGACGATCAACTTCGCGATCAGAGAATCGTAATGCGGGGGTACATGATATCCGGCATAGACGTGGGTATCGATTCGGATCCCCGGGCCCCCGGGCGCGTGGAAAGCCGTGATCGTGCCCGGTGATGGACGAAAGCCGTTCTCCGGGTCCTCGGCGTTTATCCGGCACTCGATGGCGTGGCCGCGCAGGGCTGGGGGCTCACGTACCGTGAGCTTTTCGCCGGCTGCAACCCGAACCTGCTCCTTGACCAGATCCACCGCGGTGACCTCCTCGGTGACTGGGTGTTCGACCTGGATTCGGGTGTTCATCTCCATGAAGAAGAAGCTCCTGTCCTCATCCAGCAGGAACTCCACCGTACCGGCGTTGCTGTAGTCGATCGACGCCCCGGCAAGGACCGCGGCGTCGCCCATCCTGCGCCTCAGCTCGGCGTCGAGCGCCGGACTGGGACTTTCCTCAACCAGCTTCTGGTGCCGTCGCTGAACCGAACAGTCACGCTCGCCGAAGTGAACGATGTTCCCATGCCGATCGCCCATCACTTGTATCTCGACGTGGCGCGGCCGGGAGATGTACTTCTCGACGTACACGGAGGGGTCATCGAAGGCGGCCTTGGCCTCGTTGCGCGCCATGACGAAGGCGCGACGCAGCTGCTCCTCGTCTTCGCCTAGCCGCATACCTTTCCCTCCCCCTCCCGATGACGCCTTGATGATCACTGGAAAGCCGATGCGCCGCGCTTCCTCCACCGCTTCTTCCTCGTCCTCTACGGGCCCGTCCGAGCCGGGCACTATCGGCACTCCGGCGGAGTCCATCGTACGCCTCGCCTCCGCCTTGTTGCCCATCTTGCGAATCTGGTCGGCGGTGGGCCCGATGAAGACGAGGCCGCTCCGCTCGCAGATCTCCGCGAACTCGGCGTTCTCGGCCAGAAACCCGTATCCGGGATGAATCGCGTCGGCGCCCGTGATTTCTGCCGCGGCGAGGATGCGGGGGATATTGAGGTAGCTCTCTCGGGCGGGGGGAGGGCCGATGCAGATGTCCTCATCGGAGAACCGGACATGCAGCGAGTCCCGATCGGCCTCAGAGTAGACAGCCACTGTCCGGACACCGAGCTCCCGGCAGGCACGGATCACTCGGAGCGCGACTTCGCCGCGGTTGGCGATCAGGATCTTCTCGAACAAGGCCCGCTCTTCAGGAGAATCGACGAGCCCGGCGGCTCAGCCGGCCCCATCCTCTGCGACGCGGAAGAGCACCTGCCCGTACTCGACTGGATCCGCGTTCTGAACGGAGATCTCGCGAACCACTCCCGTTACCTCGGACTCGAGCTCGTTCATCAGCTTCATCGCCTCGAGGATGCACAGCGTCTGGCCGGCCTTCACCCGATCGCCGATCTCCACGTACGGGGGCGCGTCGGGCGCCGGCGCTCGGTAGAACGTCCCCACCATGGGAGAGTGGATCTCCAACAGCTCCTCGCCCGCCTCGGTCCCTGCCGTCGGGAGATCCTCCGCCGCCCCGGCCGCTCGGGCCTCGGCTTGGGCACCATCGATGGCCGTCGCCGGTAGCTCGGGCCTGCCGGATGGAATGTGAGCCGGATTGGCCCCGGCATCGGCGAAAGACAGCCGCGCCGATACGGGCGGTGATTTTGACAGGACGATACGGGTGCCGAAACGCGAAACCTCGAGCGTGTCGAGCTCCGATTCGTCGACCAGCGCGATCAGTTTTCGTATCCAGTCGAGATCAAACACTAGCTGATGCGCTCCAGATACTTTTCAACCGTACGATCAACTCGAACGACGTCCCCTCGATCGATGAACAGCGGGACCTGGACGGTCGCACCCGTGCTCAGGCGCGCCGGTTTCGTGCCTCCCTGGGCCGTGTCCCCCTTCACTCCCGGCTCCGTCTCCACGACCTCCAGCTCCACGAACTGCGGCAGCTCCACCGCCAAGACGTCACCGTCCCTCGTGAGGCCTTCGCAGACCATGTTTTCCTCGAGGTAGCGAAGCTGATCCTCACCGATCGCGTCGCCCGACAAGGGGGTCATCTCATAGGTCTCCATGTCCATGAAGAAGTAGAGCTGCCCGTCCGAGTACGAGTACTGCATCGGCCTCCTCACGAGGCGCACTTCTTTCACCTTCTCTCCGGCCCGAAACGTCTTGTCGACGACGCCGCCGGACATGACGTCCTTCAGCTTCGTCCGTACAAAGGCCCCGCCCTTTCCGGGCTTGACGTGCTGAAAGTATGTGATCGAGTACAACGTCCCATCCTGCTCGATCACCATTCCGTTCCTGAAATCCGAAGTATCAGCCATTCCGACCGAGTCATGAAGTCGATAAGTGTCTATATATCAACAAGATAGCGTCACTACCAGGCAAAAAGAATCGGGGCTCCCATGCCGTCTGTCAGAGCTCCCGCAGCGCCGTCGAGGAAGAGGTCAGAACGCGGTGTCCGGCCTCGACCACGACCACGTTCTCTTCGACCCGGACTCCACCCTCGCCGGCAAGATACACTCCCGGTTCCACCGTCACCACATTCCCCGCTTCCAGTGTGTCTTTTGACTTGCGGTACAATCGCGGAGCTTCGTGAACCTCAAGCCCGATGCCATGACCGACCGAATGTCCGAATCGGTCCCCCAGCTCGGCAGCC
>JARRMU010000049.1:0-14644 GCA_037385645.1 Gemmatimonadales bacterium | reverse complement strand
CTCGAGGCTCGCTCAGAGCCCAGATTTTCCCGTACTTTCTGCCTCCTCTTGCCGACAGGGCGGCGCGGGGTGCGACGAGAGGAACGGACGACGAGCTTTCAGACTTGGCCACTAACGGCTAGGGGCCGGGCTGTGTCACTTTCTGTGTCAGTTTCAACCTCTGAGGACCGTATATCGAGGCTTCCGGGGTATACGAAGGCCGGTGGGAATCCCGCACGGGCTCTACGGATTCCGTAGAATAGGTGAGGGCGGGGGCCGGCCTTCCAAGCTGAAGGTCGCCGGTTCGAGACCGGTCGCCCGCTCTTACGCAGAAAGCCCCGATCGACGGGGCTTTCGTGCATCATGGAACAGCATTGACCGCGCTGCCGCCGATGGCGACCGTGCCGCTTCAGCGCCGTCGCCGGTTAGGGCTAGGGCGGCGGCTCGCTCTCGGGCTCGGTGGCCGAGACCCGAGGGTCTCCGGGGCACTGGACCGCGAAGGAGGTCTCCAGGGTCCCCCCCTGCTCCGTTTCGATCACGCGAGGGTTGGGGCCGATGACCTCGCACTCCTCGGGCACGCCGTGGAGCTCGACCGTGTGCTCGCCTTCCGCCAGGCCTTCGAACCTGATCTTCTCGCTCAGGTTCGCCTGCCGTCCGCGGAAGCCATCCAGCGTCACGTAATAGCCCGAGCCCGGCTTGTCGAGTCGGGCGTTCATCCAGTGGGTCCCGTCCGTCAAGAACCAGTCGCCGGACAGGCGTCCCGCACCGGCTCGTCTGAGGACCAGGCGGCTGCTCTCGACGCACTTCCCGTCCTCATCGTGCAGGCGTTGCGTGAGAGTCAGAGAGTTTGCCCCGGCCTCGTCCAGCCAGAGGTTGTACCGGCAGGTCGAGCCTGGGCTCGCATACACCGCGCGACCAACGGATCCGTCGGCCGCCGGTGCATCCCAGAGCGCCAGCACGACCGTCAGGGAGGGACCCGAGGGCGTCTCGAGCACGCCCGCCCAAGCGCCGGTGGCAAATATCACCGGGGATTCCTGTTCCGGGCCGGCTAGCGAGACGCCGGGAGAGAACGCGAGAACGACGCAAGGCGAAGCCAGCAGGGTAAATCGCCTAACCGCACTTACTGCAATCACTTCGCACCACCTAAGCTGCCGCTGAACACAGCCTGCTACGACCCCGATCTTAGGGTGGTGCCGTCCTCATCGGTAGTCCGCGATCGCATCCCCCGAACCGGCGGCTAATCGGCGACAGCCACGGAACCCTCGGTCTCATCCGCCGCGTCGCGCCTCGCTCGCTTCGCGTGGATGACCTCGAGCATCTCGTCCACACGGCAAACCTTGACGCGCGGCCGGCCCTCGGCCTCACCCCGAGACCGCTCGAACTCGTCCAGCGCTTCCCAATCCTGGAACGTCACATAATCGACGCAACGCTCCGCTAGGAGCTGCTCGACCGCGCTCGCCGAGCGATCCTCCGGCAGCTCATCGGCGATGCTCGCGGCGTCCTCGACCATGGCTTGGGCCGTCTCGGCTCCATCCGGCTTGTTCGTGCCGATCACGCCACTGGGCCCGCGCTTGCACCACCCGGACACGTACTCCCTCGGATAGCGGGTGCCGTCCTCGTCGATGATTCTGCCGGCGTCGTTGGGGATGATACCCCAGCGGTCATGGAAGGGAACGCCGGGTAGCGGGATCCCGCGGTAGCCGATGGATCGGAAGACGAGTCCGGCTTCGATCTCCTCGTACTCCCCGGTACCCCGTGGGCGCATCGAGCCATCCTCCGTCTTCCTCAGCCGATTCCGCTCGATCCGCACCGCCTCGAGCCGGCGCGAATCACCGGCGATCATCTCCACGGGTGACACCAGGAACCGAAACTCGACGATCCGGCCTCCGTTGGAGGGTGCGCTCCCGGCGGCATAGCCCTCCAGAAGCTCGAGATTGCGGCGGACCGCGCGCTGCTCCTCGACCAGCTTTCTGCTCTCCGCATCCAGCTCGAGGTCGGCCGGATCCACGGCTACTCCCGCTCCCTCGAGCTGACCGAACTCCTTGAGCTCTACGCTGGTGAAGGCGGCCTGCGCGGGCCCGCGGCGTCCCAGCACGACGATCTCGCGCACGCGGCTGGATCGCAGCACCTCTAGGGCGTGATCGGCTATGTCCGTCGTTGCCAGCGCTTCCGGCGAGCTGGCCAAAATACGCGCCACATCCAGCGCCACATTACCGATTCCTACGACCACTGCACGCTCGGCAGAGAGGTCGAACTCGCAATCCGTGAAGTCGGGGTGTCCGTTGTACCACCAAACGAACTCGGTGGCGGAGTGGCTGCCCTCCAGGTCTTCGCCCGGAATGCCCATCTGCCTGTCCGTGGGCGTTCCGACGGCGTAGACGACCTGATCATAAAGCCCGAGCAGATCGTCGCGGCGGAGGTCCTCGCCAATCGTGACGTTGCCGAAGTAACGGAAGCGGGGGTCGTGGGAGATCTTCTCGAACTTGCGGGTGACGGCCTTGATGGATTGGTGGTCGGGGGCGACGCCGTCCCGCACCAGGCCGTACGGGGTCGGGAGCCGGTTGAACATATCGACGCGAACGTTCAGCTCTTCCTGCTTGAAGAGGGCCTCGGCGGTGAAGTAGGCGGCCGGGCCGGCGCCGATGATGGCGACCCACAGGGGCCGCTCGTCGGTGCCGAGCATCGAGCTTCCCATCCAAGTCTCCTTCCCGGATTGTGACGTGCCCGGGTTCCGTGCGTCCAACTGTAGGGTAACAGGGCAGCCGAGTTCAGGGTGGGCGTTGCACGGCCCTGCGAATCAGAGTACGGAACCGGCACGGCTTGTCGCAGGTTGAAACAGCCGGTCGGAGTGATCCGAGCGGGGCATCCGGATTCGCGGATGCCGCGGCAATATACAAGGACTCGATCCATGAAGGTACGCACTTGACACGTCGAGATTTCCGGGAGCCATCCTCCGGCGGTGGCGAGGGAGTAGGCGCCCTGGCGGCCGGTGGCGGCGGGGTCGTCGCGGCCTTTGCCTCCATGGCCTGCTGCACCGGGCCCGCTGCTCTGGCGGCCTTCGGAGCGTCCGGGGCAGCCGTGGCCGCAGCCGGGTTCAGGCCCTATCGACCCCTCTTCATCCTCCTGGCCGCTGCTTCGCTGTGGGCGGCCTTCCGCCTTCTCGACCGTGCCGACGCGAGATGCGCCCCCGGCGAGGGATGCGAATCGCCGGCGAGGCTGCGTCGAGCCCGTCGGATCCTGTGGGTACTGGCCGGAGTCGCCGCCGTCTTCGCGACCTCGCCTCTCTGGGACGGTTTCTTTTTCGCGGCCTGACCGGGTCCGTCGGTTCACGACGACAAGGGACTCGGACCGCGGCGCCGCGAGGGCCAGCGTCACGTCCTACCCGGCTATCCCTGCTTGCTCAGAATCACCCCATAACCCCAAGTTGGAGCCCGATTTCGACCGGTCCTGAGAAGTAAGTGCGGTCGGATGAGGTGGCCGCCCGAAGGAATGGTGCGATGTCGGGACTCAAGCAGTTGATACACGAAGTGCATCGGCGCTCCATATGGCAGGTGCTGGGGATCTATCTCGGCGCCTCCTGGATGGCGCTGCAAGTCGTAGAGATCCTGACGGAAAGCGTCGGCCTCCCCGACTGGGTCCAGCCCTTCGCCATTGTTCTGCTCGTCATTGGCTTTCCGATCGTTCTCGCCACGGCCTTCGTGCAGGAGGGCCTGGGTGGGCGTGAGGCTGCGGCGGCAAACCCGCCCACAGATGTCGGTGCGCGCCACGATCAGGAATCGCTCCAGGCCGGGGAGTCGGCGCCCGACGAGGCGGCTGCCGCGCGTGCCGCCGGAGTCGAAGCCTCGGTCCCGGCTACGGCTCACGCCGCGCCGGAGCCCGGTTCGCACCACCGTCTCTTCACCTGGCGAAACGCGCTGCTGGGCGGCGTCGCCGCCTTTGCCTTTCTGGGCGTCGTGACCGCCGGCTACATGACCATGCGAACCGTCGGAATCGGCCCCGCCGCCACGCTGGTCGCCAAGGGTGCCATCGACGAGCGGGCGGTCGTGATACTCGCCGACTTCGGTTCCACCGACTCTCTCCTCGCGCGCGCCGCCACGGAGGCGTTCCGCGTCGACCTCTCGCAATCGGACGTCGTGCGGCTGGCCGAACCCTCGTTCGTCGCGCAGGCCCTGCGGCGGATGGAACGGCCGGCGAACGCCCCCCTCGGCGCCGACCTCGCTCGCGAGATCGCTCAGCGCGAGGGCGTCGGGGCGGTCATCGCGGGCGAGATCAACCCGGCGGGAACGGGTTTCGTGCTGACGGGACAGGTGCTGGATTCGGCCGAGGGGACGGTGCTCGTCTCTCACCGCGAGACGGCGGCCGATTCGAGCCAGATCCTCCCCGCCATCGACAACCTCTCGAAGAAGCTGCGGGAGCGTATCGGCGAGTCCTACGCGTCCATCAACGCCGATGAGCCGCTGGAGCGCGCCACGACTGCCAACCTGGAGGCTCTGAGGCTCTACTCTCAGGCCGTAGAGGCGGCGGACGCTCGCGCCGACGTTCCGAGGGCGGTCGCGTTGCTGGAGGAGGCGCTGGCGCTGGACACGGCGTTTGCGATGGCGTGGCGCAAACTCGGCGTCGTGCTGATGAACCGGCAGCAGCAATTGACCCGCGCCCTCGAAGCCCTCGAGAAGGCGTACGAGCACAGGGATCGGCTCACGAAACGGGAGCGCTACTTCGCCACCGCCAGCTGGTTCCAACAGGGGACGAGAGAGCCGGAGAAGGCGATCCCGGCCTACGAGAACCTCCTCGAGATGGATCCGGACGATGATTGGGCTCTCAACAACCTGGGTGTCGCGTACGATCAGCTGCGAGACGTGGATCGGGCGGCAGAATTCTACCGACGCGCGATCGAGGCGGATTCGGCCAGCTCCTCACTGCCGCTGAGCAATCTGACCATAGCGCTGGCGGAGCAGGGCAGATTCGAGGAGGCTGAGGAAACGCTCGAGGTGCACCGCCGTCTGTATCCGGACGACGCGGCTGTCTACCGAAACCGCGCCGTTCTGGCGTCGGTCAGGGGCGATTACGAGGCCGCGCGGGAGGGCTGGGAGGATCTGCGCGCTCGTGAGACCGGCAACCTGTTCTGGCGAGCGCTGACGAGCGGTGGCCTCGCGGTCGTGGCCGCGACGCAGGGGCGCCTCCGAGAAGCCGATGGGCATTGGCTTGAGGCGGAGGCGGCGAACGAGCAGCGCGGTCTATCGGCCGAGGCGCTGGACGACGCGCTCCCGTCCGTCTGGTACGACCTCATCGTCCGGGGCGACGAGGCGGGAGCTGCCGTGCGGCTTCGCGATGCCCTCGAGCGCATGCCGCTGGCGGACATGCCAGCGCTGGATCGACCGTATACTCAAATGGCCATCATGGCCGCCATCTCCGGCCAACCCGACAGGGCCCGCGAGATCCTGGCCGAATACGAACGGGAGGTCCCGGAGCTCATACGAGAAAGATCCACCTCCTATCGCCGCGCCCTGGGATCGATCGCGGCCGCGGAGTCACGATACGAGGAGGCGGTGGCCCAGTTCCGCCGATCCGACTTCGGCCCGTGCGCGCACTGCGCCCTTCCCGGCCTCGCCGACGTCTACGAGCGGGCAGGGGAGAGGGATTCGGCGATCGCGGTCAGAGAGCGCTACCTGGCCACTATTTCCTTCAATCGGCCGTTCTGGGACGATAGCGTGCTCGGTCCGGCCCTCGAGCGCCTCGGCCAGCTGTACGACGAGGCGGGGGACCGGGAGAAGGCCGCGGAGTACTACGCGAGGTTCGTGGAGCTCTGGGCGGAGGCCGATCCGGAGCTCCAGCCGCGCGTGGAGGCCGCGCAGCGGCGCATCGACGAGATATTCGCGCAGACGGGCTAGGGGATGGGTAGATGCTGAAGAGTCTCATACACGAGATGCACCGGCGCTCGCTCTGGCAGGTGCTCGTCATATATCTCGGCGCCTCCTGGCTCGTCCTGCAGGCCGTGGACACGCTGGCCGGAGCGCTCAGCCTTCCGGAGTGGGCACCTCCGCTGGCGCTCTTCCTCCTGATCGTGGGCTTCCCGATCGTTTTGGCGACGGCGTTCGTCCAGGAGGGCATGGGGGGTCAGGGGGCCGCGAAGCCACCGGACGCCGCGGGCAAAGAGGCCACGGCCGCGGCGGAAGAGTCGACGTCTGAGGCCCCGGCCGAGCACGCGCGAGTGGCTGAGCCCGCCGCCTCCGTAACGACCTCCCAGGATCGAGCGGTGGATATCGCAACCCACCACAAGCTCCTCACCTGGCGGAACGCCCTGATCGGGGCACTGGCCGCCTTGGCGCTTCTCGGTGCCCTCACGATCGGTTACATGGTGATGCGGACCATGGGCATCGGCCCCGCGGCCACCCTGGTTGCGCGTGGCGTGCTCAAGGAGCGAGCCACGATTATCCTGGCTGAGTTCGACAGCCGAACGGGTGACTCCCTCCTCGCGGGAGCAGCTACCGAGGCGTTTCGCATCGACCTCTCGCAATCCGACGCCGTTCGAGTCGCCGAGCCCTCTTCGATCGCGGACGCGTTGAGACGGATGGAGCGAAGTCCCCACGAGGTCCTGGATTACGATCTGGCCAGCGAGATTGCCCAGCGGGAGGGCTTCGCGGCCATCGTAGACGGCGACATCAACTCGGCCGGCGGCACCTACCTGCTCGCAACGCGACTCACCGCCGCGGACACGGGCGAGGAATTGGCCGCGTTCCGGGAGACCGCCAAGGACTCCTCTCAGATCGTGCCCGCGCTGGACAGGTTATCGAAGAAGCTTCGCGAACGAATCGGCGACTCCTACAAGAGTCTGCGAAGCGATGAGCCCCTCGAGGGGGTCACGACGGGTAACTTGGAGGCACTCCGCAAATACTCACAGGCGGTGCGCGCGCTCGAGGTGGGCGGAAACCCGCAGCGCGCCATCACGCTCCTCGAGGAGGCCGTGAGGCTCGATCCCGAGTTTGCGATGGCTTGGCGCAAGCTCGGTGTGCAGCTGGGCAACCAGGGCGACAGTCGGAAGCGTCAGGTCGAAGCCCTGAGCATGGCGTTTGAGCACCGCGACAGGCTTACGGAGCGCGAGCGTTACCTGACGATGGGCTCGTACTACACGACCGTCACCGGTGAGACGGACAAGGCGATCAGCGCGTACCAGAACATCCTCGACACCAATCCGGACGACACGTGGGCCCTGAACAACCTGGGGATCCTCTACAGCCGCCTGCGCGACTTCGAGCGCTCTCTGCAGCTGTACAACCGCGCCACCGCCGCGGACTCTGGTACCTCTTTCCATCAGCAGAACACGATTTCTGCGCTCATTGCGCTCGGACGGCTCGACGAGGCCGAGCGTGAACGTCAAGTTTTCGCGAGCCGCTTTCCGACAAACCCGACGAACTACTTTCTGGAGGCCAACCTCGCGGCCGTGAGGCGCGACTTCGGGGAGAGCGAGGCGGTCTACCGGCGGGCGGTCGAGGGGAGCCGGGGCATCCCGACGCTTCAGGCGGGCGCCGAGTTCGGGCTTTACGGGATCCTCACTACGCAGGGCCGCCTTGCGGAAGCCGGGGAGCATCTCGAAAGGGCCACCGCCCTGCAGGAGGGGCGCGGCGTACCGGCCGCCCGGCTGAACGCGGAGATCGGCGAGGCGTTTGTAGATCTGACCGTCCGCCGAGACACGGCGACGGCCCGTTCGCGTGTGGCAGCGGCCCTCCAGGCCGATCCGCTATCCTCGATCTCCCCGCTCGAGCGGCCCTACTTTCAGCTGGCTGGGGCGTACGCCCTGGCCGGGGAGCCGGCGAGGGCGCGAGAGCTTTGGGACGAGTATCAGCAGGCCGTTCCGCCGGAGCTCCGTGGCGACGACGAGGTCCAGAGGCACGCGGTTCCCGGCCTCATCGCATACGCCGAGGGCCGGTACGACGAGGCGGTCGACGAGTTCAGGCGCGCCGACGTCGGCGAGTGCCTCACCTGCGTGCTGTACGCGTTGGGTCAGGCCTTCGAGCGCGCCGGCCAGCCGGATTCTGCCCTGGCGACGTACGAGCGCTACCTGGATGCCACAAATGTTGTTCAACCCTTTACGGATCCCGGAAGCTTGGCGGCTATCCTTGAGCGTCTCGGGGAGATGTACGACGAGCGTGAGAATTGGGAGAAGGCGGCCGAGTACTACGCCCGCTTCGTCGAGCTCTGGCAGGACGCCGATCCCGAGCTGCGGCCCCGCGTCGAGGCGGCCCAGACGCGGCTCGACGAGATCTTCGCGCAGCGCGGATAGGTGAGGGTCAGCGTTTGAGCGGCCTCAAGGACCTCATCCAGGAAGTGCACAGGCGCTCGCTCTGGCAGGTTCTGGGCATCTATCTGGGCGCGTCGTGGGTCGTGCTCCAGGCGGTCGAGATCCTGACGGAGAGCGTCGGGCTTCCGGACTGGGTGCAGCCGTTCGCGATCGTTCTTCTCCTGATCGGGTTCCCTATCGTTCTGGCCACGGCGTTCGTGCAGGAGGGGGTCGGTGCGCGCGTGGCGCGGGCCGATGGTGACGTAGCGGAGCCGAGTCGGGCATCCGAGGCCGACGGAGAAGTACATTCCGCGGCGGACGCGGTGGAGTCGCCAGAGCCTGGCGCCTCAGCGGTCGGTGCCCCGATCGCGCCGGAAGAGAAGGCCACGCACCACCACCTCTTCACCTGGCGGAACGCGCTGCTCGGCGGCGCGGCGGCCTTCACGCTGCTCGGGATCGTCACGGCCGCGTGGATCATCATGCGGACGGCCGGCATCGGGCCGGCGGCGACGCTGGTGGCGCAGGGCGTGCTTGACGAGCGAGACCGCGTCATACTCGCCGAGTTCAGCAGCCAGACCGGCTACAGCCTCCTGGCCCGGGCCGCGACGGAGGCTCTGCGGGTCGACCTGACCCAATCGCAGGTCGTCACTGTCGTCGAGCCCAGGTATGTGGCCGAAGTGCTGGCGCGAATGGAGCGCGACCCGAACGATCGTCTCACCCGGGAGGTCGCCAGCGAGGTCGCGATACGGGAGAGCATCAAGGCCGTCGTGGCGGGCGAGATCAACTCGGCCGGCTCGGGCTACGTGCTCACGGCGGAGGTCGTGGCTGCCGAAGGAGGTGAGGTGCTGGTCTCGCAGAGGGCCAGCGCCGCCGATTCCACGAAGATCATCGGGGCGATCGATGATCTCTCGAAGCGGTTGCGGGAGCGCATCGGCGACCCCCTCCGGGCGATCCAGACGGACGATCCGTTGGAACAGGCGACGACGGCCTCGCTCGACGCCCTTCGCATGTACTCCCAGGCGGTGCGCGCCATCGAGGTCGAGAGCCGGCCGGATAAAGGGATCACCCTCCTTGAGGAGGCCGTGGCCCTGGACTCTTCCTTCGCGATGGCCTGGCGCAAGCTGGGAATCGCCTTGGGGAATCGAGGCGAGGAGCCATCTCGGGCGGCGGACGCCCTGAGCCGCGCCTTCGAACACCGCGACCGACTCAGCCGCGTCGAGCGCTTCATCGCGATCGGAAGCTACTACGACAACGTTACGAATGAGACGCAGAAGTCGATCGCGGCCTACGAGAACGCGCTCGAGGCCCATCCCGAGCACCCCTGGGTCCTGAACAACCTCGCCCTCCAGTATGGTGAATTGCGCGACATGGAGACCGAGGAGCACTACCTGGAGCGCGCGGTTCGCGCCGATTCCACCAGCCCCGTTTCATACCTCAACCTCATCATTGTCCAAGCTGCTCTTGGAAAGACGGCGCAGGCGCAGGCCACGCTCGACGTGTTCGAGAGGCGGTATCCGGAGAGCCCCAGGACGGCCGAGCTCCGCGCCATGTTGGCGAGCAGCGGAGGAGACTACGATCGAGCGATCGAGCATCTGGAGGGGGTGCGCCAGCGAGAGGCGCGGAGCCTCTTCTGGCGTGGCTACACGAGCAGCCTCCTCGGCCATGTCGCGGCGACCCGGGGCCGGCTCGCGGAAGCCGAGCGCCGCTACCGCGATGAGATTTTGGCCAGCCAGGAGCGGGGGCTCGAGGATCGCACCCTGAACGTCGCTCTGAACACGGCGCTTCTGAGGGCGCTCGTCGCCCGGGACACCGGCGGTGCGCTGCGCATGGCAGATTCGGCGCTGCGGGAGCTGCCCTTTTCGGAGCTGGATCCGCTGGACCGACCGTATCTGAGCCTCGTGTCGGTCTATGCGCGGGCCGGGCGACCCGACCGGGCGGGCGAGGTGCTGGAGGAGTTCGAGGTGCTGGAGCTGGCCGGCTCGTACGAGAACGGGGAGAGGGACCTGCATTGGATGCGGGCCAACATCGCCCTGGCCGATGGTCGGCTCGACGAGGCGACCACGGAGTTCCGTCGCACGAACTCGCGAGCCGGCGCATGTCGGCTGTGCGCCGTCGCCGGTCTCGCTGAGAGCTTTGCCGGGGCGGGGCGCGCCGACTCGGCTATTGCCGTCTACGAAAGGTATGCGGATACCCCGGCGGCCTACCGCATTTTCGGCGATCGCTTCTTCCTCGGCCCGACGTACGAGAGTCTCGGACGGCTCTACGATGACCGGGGCGACTGGGAGAAGGCGGCCGAGTACTACGCCCGCTTCGTCGAGCTCTGGCAGGAAGCCGATCCGGAGCTACAGCCTCGCGTTCAGGCGGCACAGAAGCGGCTGGACGAGATCTTCGCGCAGCGCGGATAGATACAGGAGGATCCCAACTGCACATCCTGATTCTGCTGATCGGCACAATCGTCCTGCTGGTCGGTGCCGTCGGCATGCTCAGGCCCGCTGCGTTCCGCGGATGGCTGGCCTTCTTCACGCAAGGGAGCCGGCTCTACGCGGCCTTGCTGTTTCGGATCGTCGCGGGCGTAGCTCTCGTGGCCGGAGCCGCGGGCACCCGCATGCCCCGAACGGTGTTCTGGCTGGGCGTCCTATTCGTCGTGGCGGGCATCTCCGGTTTCTTCATGGGCGTGGGACGGCTCCGCGCGATGGCGAACTGGTGGGCGCAGCGATCGAACGGCGTCGTGAGAGGCTGGGCCCTCATGGCCGTGGCGCTCGGGGCGGTGTTGGTCTACGCGGCTCTCTGACCGCCGTCACCTGAACGGTCGCCTACTCGAATCCCGGGTTCTGGGGCATCAGCAGGGCCGGGGAAGAAGGCCAGGGAAAATGAGAGCGCCCCGACGGCGGTCTCGCAGGAAAGACCACCGGCAGGGCGCCTCGACTCGGCGTTGGATGCGTGCGCTTTGTGACTCCGCGTCCCTATCCGACCACCCTCACGTACAGCATCCGTGGCCGCCGAGTAAGCCGCTTCTTTCTCAACATCATCGTCCACCCCCCATCCGCTTCGTCATCATCGTCCCCACCATCTATCTTCACGACTGCCCGTTATCCGGTGACCTCTCCGTCGAGGTCACCCGTTTAGACATGACCTGCCGCGAAAGGGTTGCATCCGACCTTCGGAGTCTTCGGCCCGACTCCTCGGCCGCCGTTTCTCGACCCTGAAACTCCGGGCCGGCGCGGAGGTAGTGTGGGGGGTCTTTGAGCGCAGGAGCGCGCGAGCGGGATCCGGATTCAGGAGGTAGTCATTGCGACGGTACGCTCTTTTCAGGACAGCGAGCTCTTACAGCGCGGTTCCGATTCTTGCTGTCGCGGTCCTGGCCGCGCCGACGGTCGGCGAGTCTCCCCCTGTCCCGCGTGAGACGCCCGAGCCTTCCACCTGCGCGTCGGTCACCCCGATCCGGATAGAGATGACGCCGACCCGGCGCGCCGGCGCGGCAAGAGCCGTCTATGAGATGCGGTTCTCGTCCTCGACGTTCGGCGTCACGGTTTCCGAGGCCGGCCACTATCTCTACGACGTCGACGTGGCGGTGACGGGGCTGCCTGAGCGCAAGGATGCTGTCTTCGTCGTCTGGGTGGCGACGTCCGATCTGGAGGAGTGGGTCAGCTTGGGCCCGATCACGAACGGCCAGCCGATCGCCGGGCGGGTCGGCTGGAACAAGTTCATCGTCTTTGTCACCGCCGAGAGCTCTGCCGAGGCCGAGTCCTGGAGTCAGGAGTTCTACTTCTCGGCCCTCTCCCCCAGCTCACGCATGCACACCATGGTGGGTCACGGCCCGTTCTCCGCGGAGCCCTGTCTGGATCCACGGAATTGAGGCGGAGCTTCCCCTCCGCCACTTCGCGCACTTCGCCCAGGGCAGCGCCGCCGCTGCTTCTTCCGCTCCTTGCCATCGCCGTTGTCGGCCTCTCCCCTCGAATCTGTCAGGCTCAGACAGATCCGCAGGCTGGAGCACACACCGGCCACATGGTCACCGATACGGGAGCCGTTGCCTGGCGGATGCCTCCCATGAAGACCTCGATGCCGATGCTCCCGCCGCTCATGCGGCTCAGGCCGAGCGTCTCTCCCTTCCTGCCCGGCGAAGGCGTGGATGCCTCTTCCCTCTCGGAGGCCAGGCCGGGGAGTATCGTGGATCTGGCGGATGGCGACACGCTGGCGCTGGAAGCGAGCCTCGTGCGCCGGACGATCCGAGGGCGCACCTACGTCATGTACGCGTTCAACGGGCAGTATCCCGGTCCGCTCATCCGCGTATCCCAGGGCGCCGAGATCGTCGTCGAGTTCACGAACCGGATCGACCTTCCGACATCGGTCCACTGGCACGGCGTCCGGGTCGAGAACCGGTACGACGGCGTTCCGGGCGTGACCCAGGATCCCGTCGAGCCGGGCGGCCGGTTCATCTACCGCGTCCGATTCAGGGACGCGGGGATCTATTGGTATCATCCGCACCATCGGGAGGACATCCAGCAGGATCTGGGGCTCTACGGAAACATGTTCGTCCGGCCACCGGCGACAGACTACTACGGCCCGGCCAACCGTGAGGAGTTCCTTGTCCTCGACGACCTGTTGATCGACGACGCGGGCCTCTATCCGTTCGGCGAGGAGGCGGCGACGCACACCCTGATGGGGCGCTTCGGCAACGTCTTCCTCGTCAACGGTGAGCCGGACTTCGAGCTAGAGGCGAAGCGAGGCGAGGTCGTCCGCTTCTTTCTCACCAACGTCTCCAACACCCGGGTCTTCAACCTCTCGTTCGAGGGCGCTCGCATGAAGGTGGTGGGCGCCGACATCGGAAAGTTCGAGCGCGAGCGGTGGGTCTCCAGCGTCGTGCTCGCTCCGGCGCAGCGGTACGTGGTCGATGTGCGGTTCGAGAGGGAGGGACGTGTAGCGCTCACGAACCGGATCCAGGCGATCGATCACTACCTGGCGACCTTCGAGCCTCGCGTCGACACGCTCGCCATGGTGGCTGTCTCGAGCGAGCCGGCCGCTGAAGATCACGCCAAGGCGTTCGAGATCCTGAGAGAGAACGCCGACGTGATCTCCGAGGTCGACGGATATCGAGAGCACATGGCTCGCGCTCCCGACTACGAGTTGACCCTGACGCTCCGCGTCGGCGACCTGCCGCTCACCATCAAACAGATGATGCAGCTCGACACCCTCTACTTCCCACCTGTCGAGTGGAACGACGCGATGCCGATGATGAACTACGTGGCCTCCAGCCGGGAGGTAACGTGGGTGCTCAGAGACCAGGGGACCGGCGCCGAGAACATGGCGATCGAGTGGCGCTTCCAGGTCGGCGATGTCGTGAAAATACGTCTGCACAACGACATACGGGCGGTGCATCCGATGCAACACCCGATGCATTTTCATGGCCAGCGGCTGCTCGTGTTAGCCCAGGATGGGGTCGCGAACGACAACTTGGTCTGGAAGGACACGGTGCTGCTGCCCGCGGGGGCCACCACCGATATCTTGCTCGAACTCTCGAATCCGGGTCTGTGGATGGCTCACTGCCACATCGCCGAACATCTGGAAGCAGGAATGAAGATGGTGTTCCAAGTGGATTGATCGACGCGAACCGAGGTGGGAGGTAAGGCAATGAGGTTGATGCGATGGGATGCGGCCACGCTTGCGGGGTGCATGGCAGCGGTGTGCTCGATCACCGCGATCGCAGGCCCGCTCACGGCACAGGAGGAGGCGGCGGCGCGAGGGACCCCGAACATCGAGGTGCTGGCGCACGTACCGCTGGGCGGTCCGATGACAGTAGCCGACCTGGAGCTGGAGCAGGAGCTCTCGAGACCCTACGCCTACGTGGCTCGCCTGTTCGACGCCGGATTCGACGTCATCGACCTCTCCGACCCGGCCAGCCCGCGGGTCATCTACGAGTGGAGGATCGAGAACGCCGACCTGCACCGCGGAATCGGCGCGCTGGACGCCAAGTACTTCAAGCACGATGGCCGGTACTACTTCGTCCAGTCCGTTCAGTTCTTCCCGGGTGGCCCGGACGGAGACCTGGGAGCGATCGTATTCGATGTGACCGATCTGCCCGACGCCTCGAAGGTCAGGGAGGTGGGTCGCATCCGGGCGCCCGATTATCCGACGGGCTTCCACAACATTTTCATGTACAAGCACTCCGACGGCCGTCCGCTGCTGTTTACGACGACGAGCGGGCCGTTCGTGAACGTCTACGATATGGCCCGCTTTCTGGACGGCGATGAGGCGTATGGGCTCGTGGCGCAGATCCCGGTGCCCGAAGGGCCGATGGTCAACGAGGTCGGGATCAAGGGCTTTCACGACTTCTACGTCGGCTTCGATCCCGCCACCGGCCGGGACAAGTTCTACGGCGGGGGGGCGGGTGGG